>NZ_JBPJUQ010000049.1:0-83663 GCF_051192615.1 Streptosporangium sp. G11 | reverse complement strand
CGATCACCTACACCAGACCGGGCAACTTCACTGACTCAGCAACACCCAAACCGATCCACAGGTATTGACTATTGCTCCATCAGCGGAGATCACGACGCCTATGGTGTCACGCTGGTTCGGGCGTTTCCGGAGTGGATTCCAGGAGATGGCGGGCGGCGTTGGCGTAGCGGATGGCGGTCTTGTCGTCGATGCCGAACACGGTGGCCAGATGCAGTGGATCGGGACCGCGGGTCAGAGCCTCTTCGAGTTGGCGGTCGACTCGAAGGCGCTCCAAGGTGGCGGTCAGGCCCCGGACGGCGTGCGTGACCCAGAGCTTGCCGACCGGGGAGGTCTCCATCGCGGTTTGCTGAGTGAGCAGTAGGTGTGGGTTGGCGGTGCTCGGCCAGCGGCTGCGCCGGTAGTCCAGCCAGGCGAGGAGCGCTTGACGGGTGAGCTCGTCGAGGGGGCGAGGGTGGCCGCCTATGGTGACGCGGTGGTTGCCCAGGTCGACGTCGTCGAGTCGGAGGTCGCGGATCATCTTGGGCCGGGCCGCGTGGACGGCGGCCAGGGCGAGGATGAGGCGGATCGCTGGGGTCGTCGCGGTGGCGACGGCGTGGTCGATGTCGCCGGGGGTGAGGGGGAGGATCACCTTTTCCGGTCGGCGTGCGATGCGGAGGCGGATGGTGGGGTCGCGAAAGATTCGCCCGGTCTTTCTGCAGAAGCGCATGAGCGAGCGCAATGCCACGACGGTGTTCTCCCGCTTGGCGCCCTGCAGGGTGTCCTTGATGGTCACGATGTCGTCGCGGGTGACCTCGCGGAGGTGGTCGTAGGTGCGTGACCAGTCGAGCAGGATGGGCCGGATCTCGGTGAGGTAGCTCCAGACGGTCTGAATGCTGCGCGCTCGCTGGCGAGGCCCGCCCTCGTGCAGCAGGCGGGCCCATGCCTCGACGTCGGCGGCGATGCCGGGAGCGATGCCGCTCAGCTTGCCGGCCAGCCAGCGGTCGAAGGTGGGAATGCGGTCGTCATCGAGCAGGCCGATGCGGGCGAGGACTTCGACGGTGCGCCCGACGCTGAGGTCGTGGTGACGCAGTTTGGGAAACAGCTCCGAGAAGCGGATCATGTCGTCGGCGGTGTGGGTGGACAGCAGCATGACCAGGGCCCGGTCGACGTCGCTGATGATCCATCGGGTCCAGCCCCGAGCCTCGGCGAGAGCAGCGGCCGCCGCGCGGGCCGAGCGCAATGCTGGATTGGCCGGGTCGGCGTGTTGGCGCCGGTCGAACCTGGTGTAGTCGCGGCGCACTGTGATGGGCATCCGCAGCTGAGTCCAGCGGTGGGGTGATGTTTCTGGTTCAGCGGGCGGCGGCTGGGGACGGCGGCGTCGGCGTCCCTGCCGTCCAATGCGTGGCCCGGGGCCTTTGGATCGCTGCCGGTGCATGTTGCTGAGGAATAGTTGTTGGCAGGTGAGCTTGCGCAGGAACGTATCCAGCACGGTGACCTGGTCTTTCGCCTGCAGGCTGGCCTGCAGCCAGCACAGTCGGCAGTATCCCTTCTTGATCGGGACCTGTCGGTGGCAGCTTGCGCACTCGCCGATCTGGTGGAGCTGGCCGAAGGTATAGCAGGCGCGGCAGTATCGGCCCGGGAGCACGCCCCAGGCATAGCAGCCCACGCAGGTCGCCGCTGGCTTGGTCGGGGAGATGTAGCCCATCAGGCGGGTGGCAGCGACCGACCGTCGCGTCGCTTGGGCGTCACCACGGGCGTCTCGCCCACCGCCTTGATTTGCGCCTGGCCGCTCTTGGCAGGAGCGGGCACGAGCTCCGGTTCGGGGATCAACAGCTCTGCGATGCCGCAACCGAGCACGGCGCAGATGACGTCCAGGTCCTCCAGCTTGACGCTGGCCGGATGGCCCGACCACAGGCCGGACATCTTCCCGGCGCTGATCACCATGCCGCGTTCAGCGAGTAGGCGCTGCAACTCGCTGGCCTTCCAGATGCCGCGGTTGGCGGCGGCCAGGCGCAGGTTCCACTTCATGGGCTCAGCCCCTTCAGCCGGTCGGCGGCTCGTTGCTGTCCGGCGAGCCAGGCCTCTTCGATGTGCGTGCGATGGACGTGGATGTACTTCATCGTGGTGGCCACCCAGGCGTGGCCGAGGGTCTCCTGGATGGCGATCAAATCCATTCCGGCGAAGTAGAGTTGGCTGGCGCAAAAGTGTCTCAGCACGTGCGGTGTCAGCTTCTCTTTCCAGTCCGGCAGGTGCCGGGCGGCGGCTTCGGCCAGCGCGGTGCGCAATGCTTCGGTGCCGACCCGGGCGGCGGTGCCGTCGGCGTTCTTTCGCTCCGAGGGCAGGAGCGGGACGCCGTGACGGGTGTGGTCGTCGCCGAAGTGACTCCAGACGTCCTCGACGAACCAGCGCAGCGTCCGGCCGGCGCCGTTGATCAGCGGAACCATCCGCTCGCGCGGGCCGGAGCCGCGGGCGCCCTTGCCGAGACGGACGTGGAGTTTGCCGAACCTGCCCAGCTCCCATTTGATGTCGGCCAGATCCAGGCTGCGAGCCTCGTTCACCCGCAGGCCGACCTCGGCCATCAGCCGGGCCGCAGTGTAGTTGCGGGCGGTGGGGGCGAACTTGCGACAGGTGGCAAGTTCTTCGCGCCAGTCGGCGAAAAGGCGGGTGATCTGCTCGGCGCTAGGCGGGATCCGCAGCGCCGCGTCCTTCTGCCCGCGCGGCCGGTTCATCTCATCGATTGGGCACTCCACCACGTGCCCGGTCAGTTGGTGGATCTCGATCTTGTGTCGTAGCTCCAGGAACAAGAAGTAGGTCTTGATCGCCTGAGCTCGCGACAATCGGGTGCCTTTGGCCGCACCGCGTAATACCTGGCCGAAGTAGGCGTCGGCGTCTGCCGGTTCCATCGACCACAACGGTCGGCCGAGCCAGGCCCGGACCTGCTCGATGTGGATTACCTCGGAGCTGATCGTGGCGTCCGACAGGCTGGCAGCCGCGCGGGCGAGGACGAACCCGGCCAGCACGTCGGTCTCGAACTCGGCCAGCTCTTCTGGGCCGACCGGGGCGCGCGCTTCACGGAGGTCTCGCACGACGGACAGGCTCAACCCACGCCCCCTCGTCTTCATCGGCGATGTCAGACGATCGAGAAGGACGATAGACCTTCAGAATCTCTGAAGTCTCATCAACTTCGAAAACTCCCGGAGCCCCAAGCAGAAAGCGCAGGTCCAGGGGATAGTGAGACTACAGAGACCTCAGGGAACCCAAGGCTTATCTCTTATCCCGGTGACCCGTTCACCGAGATGGCGCTGCCGTACGTCTCCGACGGCTACCTCACCAAGGTGAAAGGGAGCGCCCCGTCCAACGTGTGGGCGGTCGGCGGGATCGGGTGGGTCCACGATCCCGGGGGTTTCCCCAACGGGTGGATTCTCGATCCTGGGGGTTTCCCCAGCCCGCCGCGGCTTGCCTGCGGTGATTCGTATGAGAACGTCCGGCTTCGCGAGTCCGGCGACATTTGGCCGCTCGTCATGTACTGGGACGCCGGCGAGTGGCGGCGGCTGGAACTGCCCGGCTGGCGCGGCACCCTCGTGGACCTCGCCGTGTCCGCCCCCGACGACGTCTGGGTGGCCGGGCTGGCACAGGGTAAGCGCGAGGAGGTCACGCTCTTCCACTACAACGGCTACCGTTGGGCGAGGGAGACCGTGCATACCGGACAGCTGTACACCCTGGCCCTGGTGCCTGGCACGCGGGAGCTCTGGCTGGCAGGCACGTCCATGAGGAAGGACCGGCCGCCCGTGCCCGTCGTCTTCAGAAGGGGCTCCCCTCGCTAAGACGGTGACTCATTTGGTGAGTCGGCGGTAAGCGCCGGTCTGCCGGATCCAGCCTTTCTCTTTGGCAGGGACGGCGGCCTGGACGCGATTTGCGGTGCCCGACCGGGCCGCGGGTTAAGAATCACAGTTCCGATGTTCCTCAACCTCCGTGCTGGAGACACTCACGCCGACCGGGCGGGCGGTCGCCACCGATCTGCCGGACGGGTCACCGGCGCGGCGAATCAGCCGTGGCAGGCCGTTGCTTCCCACCAGGTCGGCATCGCCCAGGTTCTTGGCGACCACGGCACGCGATCCGATACACCAAAGACCATCCATCACCCTCCTAGATCAACATTTTGGCCCCTGGCCGCGGAGTTCTTGTGAACGCCCCGTGTCGGCCGGCAGGCCGCCGGTTCGCGCCTGTCCTTCGTGGACACCGCGAGCCGGCAGCCGGCCGCACGCCTACGCACCGATGGAGACGCCGAACTCCGCTTCGATGATCTTGAACATGGGATCCCAGGTCTTCCATTCGGTGTTGGTGTGGACGGCGATGGTGTGTCGGCCGTCGGGGGTGCCCACCGCGAAGATCCAGGATCCCCAGAAGCTGCCACCCACGCCGCGCAGCGTCCGGCCGCTCATGGCCTGCTTGTCGAACTCGAACAGGCCGAGGCCGTATCGGGCGTGCGGCATCCAGTAACCACCCTCGGTGGAGACCGTGGTCCACATCTGGCGGTGCTGGGCGGGCGGCAACAGGCTACCGCTGGCCATCGCGTTGGTGAAGCGGATCATGTCGCCGGTGGTGGAGACGACGTTGCCGGCCGACCAGCCCCATGCGGAGTTGAACTCGGTGACCTCCAGGGGCGGGATGCCGGGCTCCTCGATCAGCGATTCCCAGTTCTCCGGGGTGATCGCCGCCGGGTCGACGCCGTCCTTGAAGAACAGGTTCGAGTACGCTCGCGGGTGCGGATCGGGGTATCCGGTGTCCGTGGAGGGGCGCACGCGGGTGTTGGTCAGGCCGAGCGGCCGGATGACTCTGCGCTCGACCTCCTCGGCATAGCCGTTGCCGGTGACCTTCTCGATGATCGCGCCGGCGAGGTAGAAACCGCCGTTGGCGTACTCGAAGCGTTCGCCGGGCTCACCGACCGGCGGCTGGGACACCGCCACCCTCAGCAGCTCTTCGGTGGTGAAGGTGTCGAAGCGATGCTCGACGAACCCGGAGCGGGTGGCGTAGCGGTGGCTGATCTCCGGTGCCAGGCCGGTGGCGAACAGTCCACTGGTGTTGCTGAGCAGGTGCCTGATGGTGATCTTGTCGCCGTCGTAGCCGTTGACGTTCAGCACGCCGGGCAGCCACTTGTTCACTGGGTCGTTGAGGCTTAGCCGGCCCTCGGCCTCCAGGGTCAGGACCACGGCGGCGGTGAAGGCCTTGCCGCCGCTGCCGGTGTGCACGTACTCTCCCGGCCGGCGTTGGGCACCGGTCTTGAGGTCGGCCACGCCGGCGGTGCCGAACCAGGTCCGGTCACCGTCCTTGACCTCGGCGACGATGCCTGGGATGCCGAGCTCGGCCACTGCCCAGTCGAGCACCTGCTGTACTTTCCCGTGCGTTGCCATTGCACTGCCTTTCTGACGTTTCCTCTGTATGTCCTCCACGATGTCCGGCGGCTCTGACAGGTGTCTTATAACGCTCTTACAACCGGCACAGGCTTGCTGTAAGGGGGTTCTCGGGGCGGCGGATGTGCACGGCGGCGGGCACGACTTGGTACCGAGTTCCCCTCGGACCGGCTGTAACTCACCGGTGCTTGATCGGCTTCCTTGCCCGTTAGCCTGTTGAGCATGCGGATTGAGGTGCTGGGGCCGGTCCGGGCGTATGTCGACGACGGCGCGCCGATCGATGTCGGCGGCACCAGGGTTCGCGCGCTGCTGGCCAGGCTGGCACTGGCCGGGGAGAAGTGGTGTCGGTCGATTCGCTTCTCGACGGCCTGTGGGGGGAACGCCCGCCCGGGGACGGCGTCAACGCGTTGCATGCGCTGGTGCATCGGCTGCGCAGGGCTTTGGGCGGGGCCGGGGTCGTGGAGACGGTGGCCGACGGGTACCGCCTGCACGTACGCCCCGAGCACGTCGACGCGGTCCGGTTCGAAGAGCTGGCGAAGCGGGGCGGTCGCGAGCTGGCCGCGGGTGCGGCGGGGCGGGCGGGCTCGCTGCTGAGCGAGGCGCTGGCGCTGTGGCGGGGAGATGCGCTGGCCGATGTGCGCGATATCCCTTTTGCCGGTACGGCCGGCGCGCGCCTGGACGGACTGCGCGTCGGGGCCGCCGAAGACCACTTCGAGGCGGAGCTGCGGCTTGGGCACCATGGCGAGATCCTGGCCGATGTGGAGGCGGCGGCCGTGGACCATCCGCTGCGCGAACGGTTGGCCGGGCTGCGGATGCGGGCCTTGCATGCGGCGGGCCGCCAATCCGATGCGCTGGCCGTGTTCGAAGAGGTCCGTCGTACGCTCGCTGAGGAGCTGGGCGTCGACCCCTCCGAGGAACTGCGGAAGACGCACGTCGCCGTGTTACGGGGTGAGCTGGAGGTTTCCGAGGCCGCCCAGGCTCGGCCGGAGGCGTTGCCGGGCCGTCTGCCGGCCCAGCTGACCAGCTTCGTCGGCCGGGAGGAGGAGATGAGGTCGCTGGCCGGGTTGCTGGAGACCTCCCGGCTGGTCACCGTTGTGGGGCCCGGGGGGTGGGGAAGACCCGGCTGGCCATGGAGGCGGTGAGTCGGCATCGGGCCCATCGGCGTAGCCGGGTCTGGTTCGTTTCCCTGGCCGGGGTGAACACGGCCGACGGGTTGCCGGAGGCGGTGTTGGGCACGCTCAGCGTCGTGGTCACCCGGCCTTCCGGTACGCCGCTGGAGCGGGTGGTCAGTCTGCTCGCCGGTGGTGAAGGCGTGCTGGTGCTGGACAACTGCGAACAGATCTCCGGGCGCGTCGCGGAGTTCGCCGGGCACCTGCTGGAGCGCCTGCCGTACCTGAGCATTCTGGCCACGAGCCGGGAGCCGCTTGAGGTCATGGGTGAGGCGCTGTGCCGTCTGGGCCCGCTCGACCTGCCGCCGGCCCACGCGGATCCCGTTCGCGCTCGCGAATCGGCCGCGGTGCGGCTGTTCCTCGATCGGGCGGCCGCCGTGCGGCCCGGCTTCGCGCTGGACGCGCCGGCGGCAGGGCCGGTGGTGGACATAGTGCGTCGGCTGGATGGGCTGCCGCTGGCCCTGGAGCTGGCCGCGGCGCGGCTCCGTACGATGAGCGCCGATGAGGTCGCCCGGCGGCTGGATGACCGCTTCCGGCTGCTCAGCACCGGCAACCGGGCCGCCCAGCCGCGGCAGCAGACGCTGCATGCGGTCATCGAGTGGAGCTGGGATCTCCTTACTGATCAAGAACGGACGCTGGCCCGCCGAATCTCGATATTTCCGGCGAGAGCCGGGAATGCGGTGATTGGGGGGGGCTGTTCGGATGAGGCGATTCCCGCGGGCGAGGTCGTCTATCTGCTGGACTCTCTGGTCGACAAGTCCATGGTGGAGCGGGCCGGCGACGGCTACCGGATGCTGGAGACCATCCGAGCCCATGCGGCGGAGAAGCTCCGGCTCGCGGCGGAACGCGAAGCCGTGATGCGCAGGCTCACGCGGCACTTCGCCGACCTGCCCGCGGAACACGAGCCGCTGCTGCGCTCGGACAAGCAGGTGGAGTCGCTGCGATTGTTCGAGGCTGAGTACGACAACCTGATGTTCGCCCTGCAAACGGCCATAGACGGTGGCGACGCTGAGACGGCGGCCCGGATTCTCGGGCCGCTGTACTGGTACTGGGTCATGATCCGCTACGACGGTCGGGCCGATGCCTACGTGTCCAGGGTCCTGGAATTCGGCGACGCGCTGCCCGCGGACGCCCGGGCCGCGTTCACCGCGATCCACCTGGTGGGCGGCGAGGGCGGGCCGATCAAAGACCCCGGACGGCTGCGCGCGCTCATCGACGACTGCGCGCACACGGGCGCGTTACGGCGTTATCCGATGCTGCTGACGATGGCGCTGATGATGGCGGCGATACTCGGACTGGATGAGCTGGTCGACCAGGAGATCGCCCGGGTGCGGAGCGGCTCGGACCGCTGGGCGATCGCCTGCACCTTCATGATCGAAGCCATGCGGTATCGCGAACGGGCCGAGCGGGAGAGCTCCGCGATCGCGATCGCGATGGCAGCGGCGCTGCGTGCGTTCGCGGAGACAGGCGACCGATGGTGGACGGCGAAGACGCTGTACGGCCTGGCGCAGATCCACGCCATCGCCGGTGACCACGACCAGGCGATCGCCGCCTACGAGCGCGCCGTCGCGATCGCCACCGACCTCGGCTCGCAGGACGAGGTCTCAACCCGGCTCGGGCTCGCCGCCGAACGCATGCGTGGCGGCGACCTGAAGGGCGCCCGGCACGACATCGAAACCGCGGAACGAGCGGTCTGGGATCGCGGTCAGCCCATACTGGCGATCGAGGTCCTCGGCGGCCTGGCCGAGCTGTACCGCCGCTCCGGCGAGGTCGAACGGGCCGATCAAGAACTCGACCGGATGGAGACGCTCGCCCGCGAGCTGCCCCTCCTGGCCGAGACGATGCAGAACCAGCTGGTCCCCGCCAGGATGGCGAACCTCCTCACCGCGGGGGACGCCGCACGCGCGCGCCGGCTGCTGCCCCGCACCGTCCAAGCGGCGCAGGCGCAGATGGACATCCCATCGGCCGCCCAGCTCCTGGCCCGGCTGCTGTTCCTGGAGGGTGATCCGGCCGGCGCGGCCACCGCGCTCGGCCTGAGCCAGGCCGTCCGCGGTACCTTCGACCACGGCGACGTCGAACTGCGCTCGCTCGTGGAGGCTCTCGTGGACCGGCTCGGCCGTGCCGGATACGACAGTGCTTACCGCCGAGGCGCCGACATGACACGGCACGAGGCCATCGACCGGCTGACGAAGCTGCGCTGACAAGGCCGCCGTAACACCACGTCACCTCAGGTCAGAGACGGGACCAGTGAGGGGCGGTGAAGAAGTACTCGCCCGCCGGACCGCCCTGGGCCGCCGGGATGGTGAGCTTGGCGCCCGTCGGCCGGTAGGCGTGTTCACGAGTGTTCGATCGACGCGCCCAAGGGTCTCGCCGCCCGTGAGCTCCGAAGACGGCGACCGCCCGCGCGGGCCCCGCTGAACCAGCTCGTATCCAGGTGCGTAGCTGGGGGTGTCAGAGGCGTGAACGTCCGTCAGGAGGAGGCCCAGTTGGCCGGTCCCACCGATCGCAGCCGAGCGCATGCCACCGCGCACAGCCCGTCATATTTCTCGCTCATGCGGGCCGCGCCGGAGCAGGGGGAGGAGCTGATCGACTTCTGCATTCCCTGTAACCCGTATTTCCCCACCCCCGAGGTCTTCGGCGTCCTGGAGCAGAACCTCAGCACGATCCTGAAGTTCTACCCCAGCGGCGCCGACACGATCACGGCCGAGCTGTGCGGGGTGCTGGGCCTGAACCCGCAGACCGTCGTGATGGGCAACGGGTCGACGGAACTGATCACCTGGATCGACCACCTGCTGGTCAGGGAGAGCCTGGCCGTCCCGATCCCAACGTTCGGCCGCTGGACCGATCAGCCGATGGAGACCGGCAAGCGCGTGGACATGTATCCGCTGCCGGAGAACCAGGGGTTCGCGCTGGACGTGGACGCCTTCGTCAACTTCGTCCGGCACCGCGGCTCCCGGGTGGCGGTCATCTGCAACCCGAACAACCCCGACGGGGGCTACCTGCGCCGCCACGAGGTCATCGCCCTGCTCGACAGGCTCGTCGACCTGGACCTGGTCGTGGTGGACGAGTCGTTCATCGACTTCGTCGACGCCGAGCCGTACCCGAGCGTCGCGAACGAGGCCGCGATCCGGCCCAACGTGGTGGTGCTGAAGAGCCTCGGCAAGAACTTCGGGCTGCACGGCATCCGCTTCGGCTACATGGTGGCCAACCCCGCGCTGGCGGACAGGGTGCGGCGGGCCCTGCCCAAGTGGAACCTGAACTCCTTCGCCGAGACCGTGGTCTTCATGATCCGCCAGTACATGTCCGAGTATCTGGACAGCCTCCGCCTGCTCGCCCTGGACCGAGAGTCGATGCGCTACCAGCTGACCCGGGTCCCCGGCCTGACCGTCTTCCCCTCCCAGGGCAACTTCCTGCTGGTACGGCTTCCCGGGGGCAGGGACGGCGCCGTCCTGCGCGACCAGCTGCTCGAGGAGCACAACCTGTTCGTCCGCGAGTGCGGCAACAAACTCGGTATGACCAGCCAGTTCATGCGCCTGGTGGTCCGGCCGGAGCGGGACGTGCGGCGCCTGATCAGCGGGCTGTACGCCGTCCTCTACGAGAGCGGGAACAGGTCGCTGAGTTCTGTGCCCCCACCCCTCCCGGCGCCGACCCCGATCCCGACGCCCACACCTCTGTACGACCCCCTGCCCGCGTCCCTCTCGACGCCCCTGCAGACGCAGACGCCCCTGTACGAGGGCGACCGCCGCTTCGACATGCTGTCGTCGGCCCTGCCGCCCTCCATCTGAGGCGCCCGCGCTCAACCTCCCGAGGTGCCGCGCCGGGGCGGGCGGGGCAGGAAGCCACTGGTCCTGGCCAGGTAGTCGGCGTACTCGGGGCCGCGGTGCCGCGCCATCCGCCGCTCGAGCAGGGCCTTTCCGCTCTTGTTGACCAGCATGTGGGTCATCAGGAGCGGGGAGACGACCGTCAGCAGCGCCGCCCAGTGGGAGCAGGCGATGAGGAACAGGCCCCACCAGGCGACGGCGTCGCCGAAGTAGTTGGGATGCCGGGTCCAGGCCCACAGGCCGCGGTCCATGACCCTGCCCTGGTTGGCCGGGTCCGCCTTGAACCGGGAGAGCTGGTGGTCGCCGACCGCCTCGAACAGGAAGCCGAGGACCCACAGGGCGACGCCGACCCAGGTGACGATCCCGAGCGGCGCGGTCTCGTACATGGCGACCTGCACGGGCAGTGACACCACCCACATGATCGCGCCCTGCGGCCAGTAGACGGTCCTGATCACGTACGGCACCACGGGGCCGGTGTTCCTGCGCATCAGCGCGGTGTAGCGCGGGTCCTCGCCCTTGCCGCGGTTGCGCCCGTGGATGTAGGCGCCCAGCCGTATCCCCCAGATCGCGGTGAGCGCCAGCACGATGATCCGCCGGGCGTCGAGGCCCTCGCCGAGGATCTGGGAGGTCACGAAGCTGACCGCCGCCACGACGACGAAGCCCAGGCCCCAGACGGTGTCGACGAAGCCCTGGTTTCGCGTGCGCAGCGCGTAGGCCATCGTGGCGAGCATGGTGAGCAGCACGGCGACCGCCGTGACCAGCAGGTTGATCAGCAGGCCTGTCAACGGTTCATCTCCTCGGCGAGGTCCAGGAAGCCGTCCTGGGCGTTGACGTAGCGGTGGGCGGGGCCCTTGCGGCTGCGGTCGAGGAGCTCGGCGAGCCTGGCGGGAGTGAGAACGGCTTCCGAACCGGCCTCCAGGCCGGTCCCCGAGCCGACCTCCGAGCCGGTCTCTGAGGTGGCTTCCGAGCCGACCTCCGAGCCGGAGCCCGAGCCGGTTTTCGAGCCGGTCTCCGAGGTGAGAACGGTGCCCCACTCGACCGAGTCGGCGGAGCGCAGGCCGCCGCCCGCGGCCACGATCACCTCGCCGTTGAGGGTGCTCCGGGGGTCGCAGAGCGCGGCGACCACCGGGGCGACCGCGGCGGGATCCATCAGGTGGCGGTGCTCGGCCACCATGTTGTTCTCGGTCATCTGGGTCAGCGCGTACGGGAGCAGGACGTTGGTGAACACCCCGCGCCCGGCGCCCTCGGCCGCCACGGTCCGGCCGAGGGCGATCACCGCGCCCTTGCTCGCCGCGTACGCCGAGACCGTGGGCTCGCCGTGCAGCCCGGCGGTGGAGGCGACCAGCACGATCCGGCCGTGGCGCTGCTCGCGCATGACGGCCGAGCAGGCCGCGGCGACCTGGGCGGTGCCGAGCACGTTGGTGCGGATGACGGCCTCGAACGCCTCGGGTGACGCCTTGTGGAACATCGCGGGGCCGCTGACCGCGGCGCTGGTGACGCAGGCGTCGATTCTGCCCCAGGTGCCGAGGGCCAGTTCCACCAGGTGGCGGGCGGTGGCCGGGTCGGCGACGTCGCCGTGCTCGGCCACGGCCTCGCCGCCCGCGTCCCGGATCTCCCGGACCACGTGGTCGGCGGGGCCCAGGCCGTTCTCGTCGACGACCCGGTTGCGGTTGTTGACCACCAGGCGGGCGCCCAGCCCGGCCAGGTGCAGGGCGAACGCCCGTCCCAGGCCCCGCCCGCCCCCGGTGATCACGATGACCTGTCCGTCGAGCGATCCCATGCGCCGCTCCTCCCATCGTCCAGTAACTCTTTTAAATGTAGTGAGAGGGTCGAGGGGCGGCAATACCGTCTTGAAGCAGTTTTTCCGTGCGGACCTGGAAGGATGGTCCGAGGCGCGTTGACGGCATACTCTTCTTGTTGTAGTAAGAAACGGACAGCAGACGGATCTCAGCGAGGAGGCGCGCCCATGCCGGACGCGGTATGGATCCTGGGCGGCTACCAGAGCGACTTCGCCCGCAACTGGTCGCGAGCCGGTCAAGGGTTCGCCGAGCTCACCGGGGAGGTCGTGCGCGGCACCCTCGACGACGCCGGTCTCGCCCCCTCGGACATCGACGTCGTCCACGTCGGCAACGCCTTCGGCCAGCTCTTCACCGGCCAGGGCCAGCTGGGCGGCATGCCCGCCACCGTCGAGCCCGGCCTGTGGGAGATCCCCGCGGCCAGGCACGAGGCGGCCTGCGCCTCCGGCGGCGTCGCCGCGCTGGCCGCCATGGCCGACATCGAGTCCGGGCGCTACGACTGCGCCCTGGTCCTCGGCCTGGAGCTGGAGCGCACCGTGCCCGGCGACCTCGCCGCCGGACACCTCGGCGCCGCCGCCTGGGTCGGCCACGAGGGACAGGGCGCGAAGTTCATGTGGCCCCACATGTTCAGCGCCCTCGCCGACGAGTACGACCGGCGCTACGGCCTCGACGACGCCCACCTGCGGGCCGTCGCCGAGCTCAACTTCCGCAACGCCAGGGCCAACCCCAACGCGCAGACGCGCGGGTGGACGTTCACCGAGGCCAGCTTCGCCGCCGACGACGAGGCCAACCCGGTGGTCGAGGGCAGGCTGCGGCGTACGGACTGCAGCCAGATCACCGACGGCGGCGCCGGAGTGGTGCTGGTCGGGGAGCGTTTCCTGGCCCGCCACCCCGAGCTCGCGCGCGAGGGCCGCCTCGCCCGGGTGCTCGGCTGGGGGCACAGGACCGTCGGGCTCTCGCTGGAGATGAAACTGGAGCGCAGCCGCGACGAGCCGTACGCGCTGCCGCACGTGCGGAACGCGGTGCTCGACGCGTTCTCCCGCGCGGGTGTCGGCGGCGTCGACGACCTCGACGGCATCGAGACGCACGACTGTTTCACCATGTCGCAGTACGCCGCGATCGACCACTTCGGCATCACCGGACCCGGTGAGAGCTGGAAGGCCATCGAGAACGGCGACCTGGAGATCGGCGGGCGCATCCCGGTCAACCCGAGCGGCGGTCTCATCGGCGGCGGCCACCCGGTCGGCGCCACCGGGGTCCGGATGCTCCTCGACGCCGCCCGCCAGGTCACCGGCCGGGCCGGCGACTACCAGGTCGAGGGGGCGCGCCGGTTCGGCACGCTCAACATCGGCGGCAGCACCACCACGACCGTCAGTTTCGTCGTCGGAGCCGAATAGGCCGGGGCGGAGTAGACCGGGCGAAGACAGCGGGCACCCCCGCGAGGCCCGGTCACCCGAGGGACCGCGCGGTCCAGTCACACGAGGAGAAGACCAATGGACGTCGAAGTCGTCGGACGCGTGCTGTCGACCCTGCCGCAGGACGACGACCACCCGTACCGGACGGGTCCGTGGCGGCCGCAGACCACCGAGTGGCGCGCCGAGGACCTCCAGGTCGTCGAGGGGGAGATCCCCGCCGACCTCGACGGGGTCTACCTGCGCAACACCGAGAATCCGGTGCACCCCGCGCTGGAGCGCTACCACCCCTTCGACGGCGACGGCATGGTCCACGTCGTCGGGTTCCGCGACGGCAAGGCCTTCTACCGGAACCGCTTCATCCGCACCGACGGGCTGCTCGCCGAGCGGGAGGCGGGCAAGCCGCTCTGGGCGGGGATCGCCGAGCGGCCCGCGAACTCCCCGCGCCAGGACGGCTGGGGGGCCAGGGGCCGGATGAAGGACGCCTCCAGCACCGACGTCGTCGTGCACGCGGGCGTCGCGCTCACCAGCTTCTACCAGTGCGGCGACCTCTACCGGCTCGACCCACTCACCCTGGAGACGCTCGGCAAGTCCGAGTGGGGCGGGGCCTTCCCCTACGACCTCGGGGTCTCGGCGCACACGAAGGTCGACCCGCACACCGGGGAGCTGCTCTTCTTCAACTACGGCACCGACGAGCCGTACATGCACTACGGCGTCGTCGGGGCCGACGACAGGCTCAGCCACTACGTGGAGGTCCCGCTCCCCGGGCCGCGCCTGCCGCACGACATGGCCTTCACCGAGAACTACGCCATCCTCAACGACTGTCCCATGTTCTGGGAGCCCGAGCTGATGGCCAAGGGGCTGTACGCGGCCAGGTTCCACCCCGAGCTGCCGACCCGGCTGGCCGTCGTGCCACGGCGCGGAGGTGCCCGGCCGATCCAGTGGTTCGAGGCCGACCCCACCTACGTGCTGCACTGGGTGAACGCGTACGAGGAGGGCGACGAGATCGTCCTGGACGGTTTCTTCCAGGGCGACCCCGAGCCCAAGGACACCGGCGACGGTAGCTTCCACCAGCGGATGTTCCGCTTCCTCGCGCTCGACCGCATGCAGACCCGGCTGCACCGCTGGCGGCTGAACCTGGTCACCGGGCGGTGCCGGGAGGAGCGGCTGACCGACTCCATCACCGAGTTCGGCGTGCTCAACAACGCCTACAGCGGGCGCCGCCACCGCTACACCTACGCGGCCACCGGCCTGGAGGGGTGGTTCCTGTTCGACGGACTGGTCCGCCACGACCTGCTCACCGGCGGCGAGGAGCGCTTCGGCCTGCCCGCCGGGGTGTACGGCAGCGAGCCCGCGATGGCCCCGCGTGTGGGATCCTCCGCCGAGGACGACGGTTACCTTGTTACGCTGACCACCGACATGAACGAAGATCGTTCCGAGTGCCTGATCTTCGACGCGGCCAGGGTGGCCGACGGTCCGCTGGCCAGGCTGAGGCTTCCCGAGCGCATCTCCAGCGGCACGCACGCCACCTGGGCGGCGGGCGACTCGATCCCCGGCTGGCGTGACGCCGAGTCACCGGCCGGCGCCCTGAGGCTGTGACCGGCGTGGCCCGGCCCGTGACGGCGGGAACCGGCGTCGCCGGTCCCTCCGGTGCGGGGGCCGACGCCTCCGGTCGAGGGGTCGAGGAAGCCTCCGGTCACGACACGGTGGGGACGGCGCTCGCCGGTCCCGCCGTGGCGCGGGCGAAGGCCGCCGTTCCCGGTCCCGGAACCTCGGGAGGGGACGCGGCGAAGGGCACCCGGGACCGTGGCCTACAGGAGACGCGCGTGCTCGTGCACCCCATGGACCGTCCCACGCAGCTTCCCCCCGGGCACACCAACGCCGTCGGTCTCACCCTCGGGCTGATCGGCGACGAGTGGAACCTGCTGATCCTGCGCTACGCGCTGCTCGGGGTGCGCCGCTACGGGGAGTGGCGGCAGGAGTTGCCCATCTCGCACGCCGTACTCACCCGGAGGCTGGCGTTCCTCACCGAGATGGGCGTCTTCGAGCGGGTCGAGTACCAGAGCAGGGCCAAGCGGTTCGAGTACCGGCTGACCAAGCGGGGCCGGGACCTGTGGCCGATGCTGCTGTCGGTCTGGGCGTGGGAGTCGCGCTGGGTGCCCGAGCACCAGGAGTCGCTGCCCAGGATGGTCCACCGGCGCTGCGGCCGGGAGTTCCTGCCCATCCTCACCTGCGCCGCCTGCTCGCGCTCCGTACGGCCCCGCGACGTCGTCGGCGGTTTCGGGCCGAGCGGCACCTGGGAGCGCTCGGTGCCCGCCGCCACGACTCGCCGCCGCTCCGGCTCCACCACCGACGGCGGCGCGGGCATGTTCCCCGAGACGATGGCGCTGGTGGGCAACCGCTGGTCGGCGGCCATCCTGGGCGCCGCCTTCCAGGGACTGCACCGCTTCCGCGACTTCGAGCAGCGCCTGGGCGCCCCGCCCACCATCATCGCCGACCGGCTCCGGGTCTTCTGCGAGCTCGGCGTCTTCGAGCAGGTACCCAGCGCCGAGCGGCCGGACTGGCTCAGCTACCACCTCACGGAGAAGGGCCGCGCCTTCTTCCCTGTGACGATGACCGGCATCGACTGGGGACAGCGGTGGTTCCGGGCGGCCGAGGGACCCGCCCTCGTCTACACCCACCGGGCGTGCGGGCGTGACTTCCAGATCCAGCTGACGTGCGACGCCTGCACGGCACCGCTGCGCGGGCACGAGATCGTGGTGCAACGCCCGGGGTGAAACGGCCGGGCGGCTCGACGGGGCCGGGCGGCGACGTCCGGCCCGCGGGAAAGGCCGGACGGCGACGCCTGACCTTTTGAGAGGCCGGACGGCGACGCCCGGTCCGAAAGAGAAGACCGGACGGTGACGCCCGGTCCGGAAGAGAGAAGGACGACCATGCCCCCCACCCCCGTCGCCGACCTCCTGCGCCTGTCCGCGAGCCGCGCGCCCGACGTCGTCGCCGTCACCGGTGACGGCCGCACCGTCACGTACGGGGAGCTCGCCGAGCGCTCCGACCGGGTGGCCGACGCCCTGATCGCCGCGGGCCTGGAACCCGGCGACCGCGTGGGATACGTCGACCGCAACGCCACCGAGTACTTCGAGCTGCTCTTCGGCGCGGCTAAGGCGGGCGCGGTGCTGGTCCCGCTCAACTTCCGGCTGGCCCCGGAGGAGATGCGCTGGATCCTCGCCGACGCCGACGTGTCGCTGGTGGTCGTCGGCCCCGAGCACACCGAAGTCCCGGCGGGAGACGGCGTGCCGGTGATCGTGGCCGGTCCCGCCTACGAGGAGTGGCTGGCCGGGGCGCGGCCCCGGGACCCCAAGCGTGACGCCACCGGGGACGAGCTGCTCGTGCTCATGTACTCCTCCGGCACGACGGGCAGGCCGAAGGGCGTCAACATCACCGCGTCCGGGCTGGCCTCGGGGGTCGCGCTGTTCGGCTCCTGCTTCGACCTGGGCGGCGGGTCCGGCGGGGCGGTCAGCATGGTGCCGATCCCGTACTACCACATCGCCGGCGCGGGCTGGGCGCTCATCACGATCGCCGAGGGCGGCACCCTCGTGCAGTGCCGCGAGCCCACGCCCGCCTCCATGCTCGACCAGCTGATCCGCCACCGCGTCACCCACACGGCGATGGTCCCGGTGGTGATCCAGGTGATGACCGAGCTGCCCGCCGCCCGCGACGCCGACTTCTCCGCGCTCCGGCAGATCGTGTACGGCGCCTCGCCCATCACCGAGAGCCTGCTGGCGCGGGCGGTCGCGCTGTTCGGCGCCGAGTTCTTCCAGTCGTACGGGCTCACCGAGACCATCGGCGTGACGACCCTGCTCGGTCCCGACCAGCACCTGCCGGACAACCCGGTCAAGGGGCGGCTGCGCTCCGCCGGGCGGGCGGTGCCCGGTATGGAGGTCGCGATCCTCGACCTGGAGACGGACCTGCCCGCCGACCCCGGCGTGGTGGGAGAGGTCATCGTCCGGGGCCCCTGCGTGACGACCGGCTACTGGCGCAACCCCGCCGAGACGGCCGCCGCCTTCCTGCCCGGCAGCTGGCTGCGCACCGGCGACGCCGGGTCGATGGACGGCGACGGCTACCTCTACCTGCACGACCGGATCAAGGACATGATCGTCAGCGGCGGGGAGAATGTCTACCCCGCCGAGGTGGAGAGCGCGCTGGCCGGGCACCCCGCGGTGCTGGAGACCGCGGTGATCGGCATCCCCTCCGAGCGCTGGGGCGAGACGCCCCTGGCGGTCGTGGTGTCCCGCCCCGGCGAGGAGGCCACCGAGGAGGAACTGCTCGCCTGGACCCGCGAGCGGCTGGCCCACTACAAGTGCCCCACCGCCGTCTCCTTCGTCGACGCGCTGCCCCGCAACCCCTCGGGCAAGATCCTCAAGCGCGAGCTGCGCCGCCCCTGGTGGGAGGGCACCGACCGCCGGATCGGCTGACCTCCGCGCGGCGACGGACCCGCGCTATATCAGGATTCGCCGGAAAGGCCGGCGGGTGAGCGTCCGAATCACCCGCCGGCCGGGCGTGGGCGCTCCACGTGACGTCACGGGTGTCCAGGCTCATGATCCGGCCCTCCTCCCGCGCATGATGACCGCGAACGCGGGGACGCCGATCAGGGCGGTGAGGACACCGACGGGCACCTCCCGCGGGGAGAACAGCGTGCGCGCGGCGGTGTCGGCCCACAGCAGGAAGATCGCCCCGTACAGCGCGCAGGCCGGCAGCAGCACGCGGTGGCGGACGCCCACCAGGAAGCGGACGGCGTGCGGGACGACCAGGCCCACGAACCCGATGGCGCCGCTCGCGGCGACGAGGACCGCGGTGCTCAGCGCGGTGGTGACGAGCAGGAGGAACCGCGTCCTGCCGGGAGCGACGCCGAGCGAGGCGGCGATCTCGCGCCCGAAGGCCAGGGTGTCCAGGGCGGGGGAGGCGGCCCAGCACACCGCCAGGCCGATCCCCGTCACCGCCGCGCAGAGAAGGGCGGTGCCCCAGCTCGCCGAGGCGAGCGAGCCCAGCAGCCAGAACGTCACGCCGCGAGTGCTCTGCGCGTCACCGGCCCAGATGACGACCAGGCTGGTCAGCGCGCTGAACAGCTGCGAGACCGCCACCCCCGCCAGCACGACGCGCAAAGAGCCGCCCGATGTCGCGCCGACGAGCATGAGCACGCAGCAGAAGGCCGCCAGGCTGCCGGCGAAGGCGCCCGCCGTCAGGGCGGCCGCGGCCCCCGATCCCAGACCGAGGATCAGGACGGCCACCGCCCCGGTGGACGCCCCGGAGGAGATGCCGAGCAGGTAGGGGTCGGCCAGCGGGTTGCGGGTCAACGTCTGCAGGACCGCCCCGCACACGGCCAGGCCACCCCCGACCAGCGTCGCCAGCAGCACCCGTGGCAGGCGCAGCTCCCAGACGATCGCGTCCCGCAGCGGGCTCGGGAACTCCACCGGGAGGCCGAGGTGCGCGGCGACGCTCTGGAACACGTCGCCCACCGACAGGCCCGCGGCCCCGACGGTCACCGCGAGCGCCACCGACAGCGGCAGCAGCACCAGCCCCGCGCCGCCCACCGAGAGAGCGCGTCGCCGCCCGGCCCGTGGGACCGTGGCGCCCCCCTGTCGCCGCGCGATCCGCCGAGTCGCGACGGCGTCCCGCCGCCGCGCGGCCCGCGACGCCGCGGCGGGGGCCTCGGGATCGGCGGGCACGGCCGTTGTGGTGGTACGTACGAAGTCGTCGGAGGTCATCGCCCACCCCGGCTTCCCGCGGGAGTTCCGGGATCGGGCGTCGCGGAGGTACGCGGCAGGTCGTCAGAGGTCATCGCAGGTCAGCGCCGGGCGAAGACGACGTGGTCATCCAGGTACTGCCAGACGGTTCCCACCTCGGTGAAGCCCGCCGTACGCAGCGCCGCGAGGTGGAACTCCAGCGGCGCCGGAGGCTGCGGCGGGCGGTCGGCGAAACGCCGCTCGCGTTCGGCCAGCAGGGGAGCCAGCTCGGGATGGTGAGCCGCCATGGCCCACCACTGCTCCCAGGTGGCGGCGCCGTCGGCGAAGGCCGCCCGCTGCACGGCGGCGTCGTGGGCGGCCGACAGCCGCCGGAGTGCCGGATGCCCGTCACCGAAGCGCAGGTGGTCGGCGTTGAGGAGTACGGAGCCCGGCGGCAGCAGCCGCGCCAGCTCGGTGTACACCTCCAGCAGCTGCCCGGGGGAGAGCCAGTGCAGCGCAGTGGAGGTCAGCACCGCGTCGAAGCTCCATCCGGGCAGCGCCGCCGACCAGCCCGCGTGCGCCAGGTCGGATTCGACCACGGTGGCACGGCCGTCGTGGCGTGCCAGGACCGAGCGCGCGAGCCGTGTCAGTACCGGGTCGTAGTCGACGGCCACGGCGCGCGCCCGGGGGAAGCGGCCCAGTACGCGGTCGGTGATCGATCCGGGCCCGCAGGCCAGGTCGAGCACGATGGGATCGGCGGGGCAGTGCAGGCCAAGCACATCGAGCATCACCTGGAAGCGGTTCTCGCGGTGGGCCACGTAGGCGGCCTGCTGCTCCTCCCATGAGGAGAACAGGTCCCGCGAGGTCACGGGAGTGGCGGAGGGAACGGGGAGATCGGTGGGGGTGGTCATTCAGGGTCTCCGGGAAGGTCGGTGGTCGTGCGGTGGTACGACAGTGCGGTCGTGCGGTCCGGGGCCGCGGGATCGTGCGGGGGTATGCGGGGGCGGGCTTGAGACCGCGGTCCGGGACACGCGCGGGGCGCGGACCGTAGGCCGCGGTCGTGGTCTGCGGGGGAGGGGGAGGGGTCAGCTGTAGAGGTCCCGCAGGCCCTTACCGACCTGTTCCACGGCGCCGACGCTCCTGATCGAGGGGTCCATGGCCGATCCGGGGACGACGATGAAGCGGTTCTTTTTGACCGCCGTGAGCCGGGAGGCGACGGGGTCGGAACGCAGGAAGCTCATCTTGGCCTCGGCGCTGTCGCCGTCACCGCCACGGGTGAGGTCGGCCAGCACGATCACGTCCGGGTCGCGCTCGGCGATCTTCTCCCAGCTTCCCTCGGACCACTGCCGGGGGATGTCGGAGAAGGCGTTTCCCGCGCCGAGGAACGTGCCGATGGTGTCGGGCAGCCCACCGCGGCCCGCGATGGCCGGGGTCTTCGTCCCGGAGTAGTACCACATCAGCTTCATGTCCGGACTCGCGCCGGTCGCGTCCCCGGTCACGTCCTTGGCCGTCTTCTTGGCCGCGTCGAGGCGCTTTCGCAAATCGGCCACCACGCTCTCGCCGCGCTCCGGGATACCGAAGATCTTCGCGATGTCGCCGATCTCACCGAAGATGGCGTCGAAGGTGACGGAGGAGGGGATCAGGCCGGGGTCCTCGCAGTCGTTGGAGGAGAGGTAGGCCGGTATCCCGAGCCCGGCCAGATCCTTCCTGGTCCCACCGGCGTCCGGCGCGTAGGCGGAGGCGCGCATCGAGTAGACGAAGTCCGGCCCGGCGGCCAGCAGGGCCTCCCGGCCGGGATACTGGGCGGCCAGGACGGGGACCCTGTCGTAGTCGGCCTTGAACTCGGTGAGCACCGGGTCCGTCCGGTACGCCGTGCCCGTCATCCGGTCGGCGAGCCCCAGCGCCAGCATGATCTCTGTCGCGTTCTGCTCCATGGAGATCGCCCGGCGCGGCGGCGCGGCGACCTTGAGGGGCAGGCCGCAACTCGTCAGCTCCGTGACGACGGGCGCGGCCTCGCCGGCGGCGCCGGTGGCGCCGGTGGACGTGCCGCTCGCGCTCCCGCAGGCGGCGAGTGTCAGGAAGAGGGAACCCACTATGAAAATGGGAACGGTTTTCATAGTGGGCGACTGTACAGCACGAAAGAAGGTGTCGAGAGGCGGGGGCCGGTCGCCGTGTGGTCAGGAGGCGGGCGGTGGCGCGCTTCCGTTGTAGAACGGGTTCTCGGGCAGTCGCTCGGGCGTGACGAGCAACCGGATCACCCCGGCCTTCACCTGCCAGGCGTTCCAGACGGTCCAGTCACGTCCGACCCGATCGGACGGGAGCGGCTCGAAGGACAGCCCGCCCGTCTTCGCGTCGATCCGGACGAGGCTGAACGTCGTGGCCAGGTCGCGTTTCCGCGCCTCGGTCAGGATCTCGTCCACCGGACGGCCATTCCTCAGCCGGACCCCGGCGAACATCTCACCCGGGGCCATGGCCAGGTCGAAGTTCGCGTACTCCTCCTCCGGTTTCGCCTGGCGCCCCAGTTTGACGTCCACCTTGCCGGTGAAGCCGGAGGGAATCCGCATCACCATCACGCACCCGGCGTCCTTTCCCGGCTCGCATTCCTTGGGAGCCGTTTCCATCGAGAGGGGGACACCGCCGAACCGGGGACCGGAGGGATCCGGTGTCCTCCCCCCGTCGGGCCTGTCGCCACCGGTGATGACCATTCCCATGATCTTGCCCACGCTGCCCCGCGAGACGGGTACCGGTCGCAGCGTGATGTCCAGGCCGACCGCGCGGAACGCCTCGGTGTACTTGGCGTGGTCGGCGAACGGGTCCTTGATCCGGGCGACGTACTGCTCGCCGTCCAGCACGATGTCGACGGCGGAGTTCGCGTAGCTCGTGGCGCTCCCGTCGCGCAACAGGCCGGGACCGGCGACGACCCCGGCGACGAGCACCCCGGCGATGACCGTCCCCGTCACCAGGCGCGGTCTCCACGACCACCGGTGTGACGGCGAGACCACGGGGGCATCGGACCCGGATTCGGACATGATCGACGCCAGCAGCGCCCGAGCCCCCGCCGCGGACGCCTGACCGGCCAGTTCGTCGTCGCGGACGCGGGCCGGCAGGCCCACCGGCTCATCGGTGTTCTTCACGAGGACCTCCATGTCGAGACCCGGGCGGCCCGGTTCATCGGTGTGAATTCGATCCCGGCCTCCGCCAGCCCGGATGAGAAGCGCTTGCGGGCCCGGTGGAGCCGGACGCGTACGGCGTTGCGGGAGCGGCCCAGGACGAGGGCGATCTCCCCGGCGTCCAGGCCCTCCCAGGCCACGAGCGACAGCAACTCACGGTCGTCGTCGGACAGGTCACGAAAAATCCGTCCTATCGCCCTGATTTCCATTTCTTCCCCGGGTGGGGACGTGCGGGCGTAGAGATCGGTGATGTTCTCGCGCAGTGCCGCCTGGTGGATGTGACGGCGTATCCGACCCCGGCGGTGGTTGGCGAGGACGTTGCGCGCCACGCCGTACAGCCACAGCCTGGCCTGCTCGCCGGGCGGCAGGTCGTCCACCCGGCGCCACGCGATCTCGAACGTCTCGGCCACCACGTCGGCCGCGTCCTCCGGAGAGTCGCAGCGACGCATCGCGTAGCCGAGGATCCGTTCGTACGTGTCGAGGTAGACCATCTCGAATAGGGCTTTTCGGTCATCATGCACGGGCGCTTCCCATGGCAGGACGCCTCCTCGGCGGTGAGGGTTGCGGACACCCCCTCATGTCCGAGGCGTCAGGATCATTTCATCCGAACCCAGGAAAAACAGGTGTGCGTCCCTGGATCTCGTCTCGCGGGCGACGGTCCCGGGCGGCCTCACCCTGACCGTCGCCCGGGACCGCGCCCGGGACCGCGGCGAAGGCGTCGCGGAGGCGGGCGGTCAGGTCGGCGCGGACCGGGACGCCGGGCAGGCCCGGCCCGTGCCACCAGCCCCTTTTTTTGACACCGGTTGTCGGTAACGTGATGAGGACGTCAACGAGAGGACACGGAGATGGGCGACAGGCATCCCGCGCTCGCACGGCTCGACGCGCTCGCCGGACGATGGACGGTGCGGCCGAAGGTCGAGGGCGTCGGCACCGCGTGGACCGAGTTCGCCTGGCAGGAGGGCGGCGCGTTCCTGCGCCAGGACTCCGGCACCGACCCGATCCCGGACACCACACCGAACCCGTGGCGGGACAACGCGCCGTTCCCGACCACCGCCGTGATCGGCCTCGACGACGCCACCGGGGAGTTCACCATGCTGTACGCCGACGCCCGGGGCGTGCACCGGGTCTATCGGATGACGCTCGCCGACGGCCTGTGGACGGTGTGGCGGGACGCCCCCGGGTTCGGCCAGCGCTTCATCGGCACGCTGAGCGCCGACGGCGACACCGTGGACGGGCGGTGGGAGATGTCGACGGACGGCGTGACCTGGAGCCTCGACTTCGAGCTGACCTACACTCGCGTACGGTGAGGAGCCGATCTCCGATGCCGGGGCCGTAGCCTGTGAGCCGTGCCGGGACCGGTGCCGCGTCCGGGAGGAACGCCCTCGCTCTCGACCCGCGAAGCGCGGACCTCGCCTACGCCCGCAGCGCCCGTGACCGGTTTCCCGTCTTCTCCCGGGCCGCGTACACGCACGGTGGCGCGTGAGGTCCGGTCACGTGTGCTGCATCGGCGGAATGTCCTGACGGTATCTCCGCGTGCCGAACAGGAGCGCTGACTGCGGGCCGACGAAGAGCTCGCGGTAACGCCCGTCGATGATGTCCTGGCTGGACGCCAGGATGACGTGCCGTTCGTCCTCCGCGCGGGCGAGTTCGAGCAGGCGCAGGCACAGGCGCATGGCCGCCTCGTCCGTGGGAGTCGGCTCGTACACCTCGAACAGGCGCAGCTGCCGGTAATCCCTGCCGGGAACCCGCTCCGGCCGCTCGACGACCGTGCGAACCGGTCTGAACGCCATGGTGCCCACCTCGGCGCCGAGGTCCGGGTGACCGACCTCGGCCAGTTCCTCCGTCAGCTCGCGCCGCAGGCACTCGGCGGCGGACTCGCGGTCGCTCCCGCCGTTGAACCAGCGCAGGAACGGCGCGAGCGAGCGCGCGGGAAGGAAGCCCCGAAGGTCGCGTCGCGTGATCCCGGCGGGGGAGTCGCGCCGCTGCTCCCGGAAGGAGAACCTGTCGAGCACGGCCTCCGCCGAGGCGTGGAACTTGAAGACGCCACCCGGCGGCCCGTACGAGCCGGGCGTGTACGGCGTGTGGAACAGGACGTACCGATCGCCTTCCCTGATGCGAAGAAGAGCGCTCATCGACACCCGGACGGAGCCGACGGGAGTCAGAACCACCGTCAGTACGGAAAGGTTGTGCCGATTGCGCCACATAAGGGCGCCGATTGCGGCAAGTGCGCTGGCCATGAGACTGGAAATGATGCCGATGACCATCGGGCCTCCGACTCCTCGGACCGTGGGAAAGAGCGCACCGCCAGCTTGACACAGGGGATCGGCCGGGCAAAGGCGCGGCATCCGGGTCCGCCGCCGCACCCGGGAAGGTACGTCACGAGCGTGAGTCCCGTGGCGGAGGTGCCGAGGTGCCGCGCCTCACCCGCGAGCGGCGCCACGACACCGCCACGACACCGCCACGACACCGCCGCGCTGGACGAGGCGTTGCCCGAATCGCCGGCGGAGGAGGCCGTGCGTGTCACGTCCGAGGACATCCCGTGTGGTCAGTCCTCCGGTCCGCCGGGGCCGCGGGCCTCGCGGAGGCGCGTTTTGAGGAGTTTGCCGCTCGCGTTGCGCGGCAGCGCGTCCACGAACGAGACGTCGGCGGGGCACTTGAAGTGGGCCAGGCGCTCCCTGGCCCAGGAGATCAGCTGCCGGGCGGTGACCGGTTCCGCGCCGGGGCGCGAGACGACCACCGCGTGCGGCACCTCGCCCCAGCGGTCGGAGGGCACGCCGATCACGGCCACCTCGGCGACCGAGGGGTGGCCGGTCAGCACGCTTTCCACCTCGGCGGGGTAGACGTTCTCGCCGCCGCTGACGATCATGTCCTTGATCCGGTCGTGCAGGTAGAGGTAGCCGTCGGCGTCGAAGGAGCCCCCGTCGCCCGTCCGCAGCCAGCCGCCGGGCAGGATCGTCGCGGCCGTCGCCGCCGGGCGCCGCCAGTAGCCCGCCATCACGTGCCCGCCGCCGATCAGGACCTCGCCCCGCTCGCCGGGACCGAGGTCCTGCAGCGTCTCGGGGTGCACCACGCGCATCGGCACGCCGTGCATCGGGCGGCCCGCCGACAGCAGCCGCCCCTCCAGGCCGGGGCCGGGCAGGTGGTCGTCCGGGTGCAGGACGGTCACGCCGCCGGTCGACTCGGTGAGGCCGTAGCTCTGCAGGAAGCGGCAGCCGATGGACTCGGTCGCCGCCCGGATCACCGGCAGCGGGATGGGGGAGGAGCCGTACACGACGATCTTCAGCGCCGACCAGTCGTACTCCCGCACGCCGGGCAGCGCGACCAGCCGCTGGATGAGCGTCGGCACCAGGGCGGCGTGCGACACGCGCCGGGAGATCAGCAGGTCCCGGAGCTCCTCGGGGGCGGTGGCGTGTTCGAGCAGCAGGGCCGCGCCGTTGACGGCCGCGACCATCGCCAGGCCGAGCCCGGAGATGTGGAAGTACGGGATCGGCGCCATCGCCACCGACGTCTCGTCGATGCCGATCTCGTAGTGCATGGTCGCCAGCGCCTGGCCGAGGTTGCGCCCGCTCAGCATGATGCCCTTGGGCAGGCCGGTGGTCCCGGAGGTGTAGAAGATCAGCGCGGTCGAGCCGGGGTCGGCGAGGACACCCGGGTCGTCGGCCGGGTGGCCGTCCAGCCAGTCTTCGTACCGGGTCGTTGCGGGGTCGCCGTCGGCGGTGACCACCCGGGTGAGGGAGGGCACGGCGCCTGTCTCGGGGGCGAGGCCGCCGTCCCCGGAACCGAGGACGAGCACCGACGGCTCGGCGTCGCCCAGGATCTGGGCGACCTCCGCCGGGGCCAGGCGGTTGTTCACGGCCGTGGCGATCGCGCCGATCTTGGCGGCGCCGTACAGCACCTCCAGGAAGGAGGGGGCGTTCGCCCCGATGTAGGCGACCCTGTCGCCCGCGCCCACCCCGTCGGCCAGCAGCGCGCGGGCGGCCCGGCTGGAGCGGGCGTCGAGGTCGGCGAAGGTCGTCACCCCGCCGGGCTCGATCACCGCGGGCAGGCCGGGGGTGGCCGCCGCCCGGCGGCGGAGGATGTCCGCCAGGCGCTCCACCCGGGAGCCGTCGGCGTGCAGCGCGTAGTCGGCGTCGGGTCCGTGCCGGACGGGGCCGGTGACGACGGGAACGGTCACGGTGTGCTCACCTCGGCGAATCGGGGGTCCGGGAACCTCGGGCACCCGGCGGCTCGGGAACGTCGGAACCGTGGTCGTCGGGCCGCTCAGGATTCCGGTCGTCGGGCCGCTCGGCATTCCGGTCGTCGGGCCGCTCGGAACCTCCGGCGTCCGGGGGCCCGGCGGCCCCGGGAACCCCCGGGAGCCCGGTGAAGGAGAACGGGGCGAAGACCGGGGGTTCGAAGATGCCCGGTGGGGCGGCGAGGACCTCGGGGATGGCGCGGATCACCGGGCCCGCGGTGACGAACTGGCCCGCGGTGGTCCGGCTCAGCGGGTCGTCGGGCTCGACCAGGTTCAGGGTCATCGTCAGGCCCGGTCTGCCGGTGACCTTCACCGTCCAGTGGTCCTTGCCCGCGTAGCGCGGCATCGACGGGTCCATGGTCCACACGATGGACAGGGTCAGCACCCGCCTCCCGTCGCTGACCGCGTGCCAGCGCCACTCGGTCGCGGCCACCGTGCCCTTGGGGATCGTCCCGGCCGCGACATGGAGCTCCCGGTCGGTGAGTTCCACGTGGTGGTCGGGTTCGTAGCGGTCGACGGCCAGGCCCATCCGTTCGGCCATGAACGCCAGGGTCTCGGTGTAGAGCATGCCGTACATTTCCGGCAGCTCGCCCGAGGTCAGGTCGGTCTCCGCGGGGTCGGAGCCCATGCCCATGACGTCGAAGACGAAGTTCGGGTCCGGCACGCGGCTCGCGTCGAGGACCTCGTCGATGGAGACGTGCTCCACGTCCAGGCAGACACCGGTCAGGGCCAGCACGAGCCGCTCGCCGACGACGCCGGGGCTGATTCCCACGCCGTACAGGGTCGTGCCGCCCTCCCGGCAGGCGTCCAGGAACATTTCCTCGCGTTCCCGGCCGTGCGCGCGGGGGAAGTGGTGGCCCGCGGTGGTGATCACGTTCTTGCCCGAGCGCAGCAGCGCGAGGATGTCGGCGTCGTGGGTCTCGTAGGGGACCTGCAGCCGGGGCGCGTGGATGACCAGGTCGGCGGGGGTGTCGATGATGTGCTGACGGTCCCTGGTGGCCAGTACGCCGGTGAGGGGCCGTCGGGCGATCTCGCCCGCGTCCCTGCCCGCCTTGCGGTCGCCGTAGACGTACAGCCCGGCGAGTTCCAGGCCGGGGGAGTCGAGGACGGCGCGCAGGCAGGTCTTGCCGATGGCGCCGGTCGCCCACTGGATGACGCGGACGCTCACGACGCGCCCTCCCCGGCCGGTACGAGGCGGATCGTGAGACCGGCGACGGTGATCTCGCGGGGCGCGCCGGGGGTGAGGGCGCGCAGGTCGAGGGCGACCAGGCCACGACGGCCGGTGCCGGTGCCGGAGGTAGCGGCGAACTGGATGAAACGAATGATCCGGCTGCCGATCCGTACGGAGGGCACGCCGTTCCCGGCGCCGGGGGAGTGCGTCACGGGGACGTCCAGCAGGTGCGCCCAGCGTCGCGCGGTCTCCCCGGGGTCCCTGACCGCCACGTCGGCCGCGAGCAGGTCGCCCGCCGACGCGCCGGGCGGTCGCGCGGGAACGCTCCAGTCGTCGTAGTGCCACTCGCGTCCGGAGGGGATCTCGTCGGCCTCCAGCATCACCCCCAGGTCACCGGGGTGGAGCTGGGTGATCGTCGCCCCCTGGAAGTCCTGCTGATGGACGACGCGTACGTTTCCCGCGGCGGCCCGCTCCACCAGCGCCGCGGTGTCGGGGACGCGGATCGCGAGCAGGTAGCCGCCCTCGCCGCCGGCGAGGAAGCGGTGCAGCGCAGACGTCTCCCCGGCGGGGGCCACGATCTCCAGGTAGGTGTCGCCGAGGGTGAGGACCTCGTTGGCCATCGCGAAGGAGGCCAGCTCCGGGTCGGGGAACCCGGGGGCCAGGCCCAGCTCCGAGCGGGCGACGGCGGCGGCGGAGAGGTCGCGGGCGGCCAGCGTCGCCTGGACGAGTTCGAGGGTGCTCATCGGCCGGTCCTCACGGTCGGTGTGCCGCGCGTGCCCGCCGGGCGGCCCCCGGGTTCCGCGCGCGGGGGACGCTCGCCGGTCCGCCCCTGTGGCTTCGTGCGGGACGCGCTCATCGGCCGGTCCTCAGGTTCTGTACGTCGAGCAATCTGGCCAGTTGGCGCTCGTACCGGCCGGGGTCACGGGCCAGGCGGGCGCGGGCGTCGATCGCCATCCAGTCGGTGTCGGCGACGGACTCCCCGCGCGCGACGGCCTTGAGCCCGGCTCGCGCGACGTCGCGCGGGTCCTCCTTGGCGCCGTCCACGTGGGCGGCCATCCGGGTGTCCACCGAGCCGACGATCAGCGAGGTGACCTGCGTGTTCTGTGCGGCGAGCTCGGCCCTGGCGATGGTGCCCAGCCACAGCGCCGCCGCCTTGGAGGTGGAGTAGCCGCCCATGAACGGGGTCGGGGTCATGGCGGCGACCGACAGCACGTTGGCGATGGCGCCCCCGCCGTTGCCGGCGAGCACCGGCGCGAAGGCGCGGGTCATGTTGAGGGTGCCGAAGAAGTTGACCTCCATCTCCTGGCGTGCCGCCCGCGGGTCGCCGGTCAGCACCAGGCGCTCGCCCGCGAAGTATCCCGCGTTGTTGATCAGGAGGTTCACGTCCGCGCAGGTCTCGGCGGCCTCGGCGACCTGGTCGAGGTCGGTGATGTCGAGCCGTACGGGAATCGCCCCGGCCGCCAGCAGCTCGGCGTCGACGTCGCCGGGCTCGCGCGCCCCGGCGTAGACCCTCGCGGCGCCCTGGGAGAGGAGTTCCTCGACGAAGGCCCGGCCGATGCCGCGGTTGCCGCCGGTGACAAGGGCGACGGAGCCGGGGATCACCTGGCCGCCCCGTTCGGCCCGTCGTAGACGAGGTCGTCGGGATGCTTGCCGCCGCGGACCAGGACCGCCGGGTCGGGGACGAGCATGCCGAAGATCCAGGTCTCCGAGACGGGCGCGTCGTGGTTCCACTCCCAGACGAGCGCCCGGTGGGCGATGCCCCACCTGCCGTCGCGGCGCTCCAGGCGGTCGACGATGCGGGCGCCGACGAAGGAGTCCCCGAGCCCTTCGGGGGTCTTCACCCGGCTGAACGTGGTCACGTACGACTCGGCCTGCGCGCTGTCGCCCGCCAGCTCGACGAGCACGTTGGTCATGCAGTGCATGGTCCTGCTCTTGGGATGGGTGAGCACGCGGGAGATGCTGCTCACGTAGTCCTCGGCGGTGCCCTCGAAGACCCCGCCGTGGTCCTCGGTGGCGCCGGGCAGGTAGCACGCGGCCACCCCCTCGACGTCGCCTCGGTCGACGGCGCGCAGATAGCGCGCCAGGACCTCGTAGATCTCCTGTTTGTCGAGCAGTGCCTGCACCGCTTCGTCGCGCCGGTCGGTCACGTCGGGCCTCCTCGCAGGGGTGGGTTCCTCGACGCTACAACTAAGAGAGTGAGTTGGCCAAGACTGATTGCGGACGAGTTTCAACCGGGTTACGTACCGTTGACGCACTCACTCTTTTTGTTGTAGTAAGGCCTGACCAGCAACACACTGCTAACTGAAGTATGAAAGCTCGTATTGGAGCCACTCAGATGCAGACGGTCCACGAAGCCGGTCAACGGCCCTCCCTCACGGTCTCGGACGTGACGCTCCGCTTCGGCGGTGTCGCGGCCCTGGACGGGGTCGGCTTCACCGTCGCCCCCGGAGAGATATGCGGGCTCATCGGTCCCAACGGCGCGGGGAAGACGACCCTGTTCAACTGCGTCACCCGGATCTACCGGCCCGACTCCGGCGCCATCGCCTTCGGTGACGCCGACCTGTCCCGCGTCAGGCCACACGACGTGGTAGGGCTCGGCATCGCCCGTACCTTCCAGAACCTCGCGCTGTTCCCCTCGCTCACGGTGCTGGAGAACACCGTGGCCGGGGCGCATGCCCGCGAGCGGGCCGGGTTCGCCGGGGCGCTCACCGGGTGGCCGGGCACCAGGGCCAGGCAGCGCCGCCTCGAAGGGGAGGCCATGGACATCCTCACCGAGCTCGACCTGCGCGACGTGGCGCACCGGCTCGCGCAGGGCCTTCCCTACGGCACGCTCAAACGGGTCGAGCTGGCCCGCGCGCTCGCCGCCAGACCGAAACTGCTCCTGCTGGACGAGCCGGCGGGCGGGCTCACCCACGCGGAGGTACGCGACCTCGGCGAGCTCATCCTCCGCCTGCGCCGCGACCACGACCTCGGCGCCCTGCTGGTGGAGCACCACATGGGCCTGGTCATGAGCATCTCCGACCACGTGGTCGCGATGGAGTTCGGCCGCAAGATAGCGGACGGCACCCCCGAGGAGGTCCGCGGCGACCGCCGCGTCGTCGAGGCATACCTGGGGAAGGCGTCATGACCCTGCTCACCGTCGAGGGGCTGCGCGCGGGCTACGGCCAGGCGCGGGTCCTGCACGGCATCGACCTGGAGATCGGCGAGGGAGAGGCGGTGGTGGTCCTCGGCGCGAACGGCGCGGGGAAGACCACCACCATGCGGGCCCTGGCCGGACTGCTCCCGTACGAGGGAACGGTCCAGCTGGAGGGCCGTCCCCTCGGCGGGCTCCGGCCCGACGCGGTCGTCTCCCGGGGCGTCAGCCTGGTCCCCCAGGGGCGCGGCACCTTCTCGCACCTCACCGTGCTGGAGAACCTGCGCGTCGGCGCCGCACTCCGCAAGGACAAGGCGGCCGTCCGCGAGGACGTCGACCGCTGGTGCTCGGTGTTCCCGGTGCTGGCCGAGCGCACCGGGCAGGCCGCGGGCACGCTGTCGGGCGGTGAGCAGCAGATGCTCGCGGTGGCCCGTGCCCTGATGAGCAGACCCCGCCTGCTGCTCTGCGACGAGCCCAGCCTCGGGCTCGCCCCGCGCATCGTCGCCGAGCTGTTCGCCATCCTGGCGGACGTCAACCGCGAGCAGGGCGTCTCGATGCTCCTCGTGGAGCAGAACGCCGAGCTCGCCCTCGGCCTCGCCCACCGCGTCTACCTGCTCGAAGTGGGCCGGGTGATCGCCTCGGGAACCGCCGAGGAGTTCCGCGGCGACGAGAGCGTCCGACGCGCCTATCTCGGGTACTGAGGAGCGCCCCCATGGACATCTTCCTCGAACGACTCTTCGACGGCGTCACCAACGGCGCCGTGTACGCGATCATGGCACTCGCCCTGGTGGTGGTCTTCCGCAGCACCGGCACCATCAACTTCGCCCAGGGCGAGATGGCGCTGTTCACCACCTACCTCGCCTGGTGGCTCACCGTCGCCGTCCAGGTGCCCCTGTGGATCGCGGCCCTCGTGGCCGCCGCCGCGGGCTTCGTGCTCGGCGCGGTGGTGGAGCGCACCCTGATCAGGCCCATCAGGCGGCGCAACGACATGGCCTCGCTGATCGTCGCGCTGGGGCTGTTCACCGCGTTCAACGCGCTGGCCGGGCTGCTGTGGAACTCCGAGACCAAGACGATGCCCAGCCTGTTCCCCAGCGCGATGGACGACTTCCTCTCGGTGGGCGGCGCCCGGCTCTACTGGGACGCGCTGGGCGTCTGGCTCTTCGTGATCGTCCTGATCGGCGCGGTCTTCGCGCTCTTCAACCGGACACGCCTGGGGCTGCACATGCGCGCGGTGGCCGACAACCCCGAGTCGGCCGCGCTCAGCGGGGTGCCGACCGGGCGCATCCTGATGCTCGGCTGGGGGCTCGCGGGCGTCATCGGCTCCCTCGCCGGGGTGCTGCTCACCCCGCTCTCCCCGCACCAGCTCAGCCTGCAGACGATGTTCCCGATCCTCATCTACGCCTCCGCGGCCGCCCTGTTCGGCGGGCTGGACAGCCCGGTGGGCGCGGTCGTGGGAGGGCTCGGCATCGGCGTGCTCGAAGCGATGATCACCGGTTACGTCGAGTTCATCGGCGGCACGCTGCCGCAGACCGCGGCACTCGTCGTCATCGTCCTCATCCTCCTGTTCCGGCCCACCGGGCTGTTCGGGACCCGGCAGATGGAGCGCCTGTGATCCCCGAGACCGCCCTGTCCCGCGACGGCGCCCCCGGCCGTGACCGCGACGGCGACGGCGCGGCGTCGCCCGGCGGGACCTCGCGCCGGTTCCCGATCACCGTGCGCGCGGGGTCGCCCGCGCACCGGGGACTGCGGGTCGCCCTCCTCGCCGTCGCGGCCCTGCTGCTGGTCGCGGGCTCGTACGCCGAACCCTTCAGGGTCGGCCAGTTCACCAGCGTGCTGATCTTCGCCATCGCGATCAGCGGGCTCAACCTGGCCACCGGCTACACCGGCCTGCTGTCCATCGGGCACTCGGCCTTCTTCGGGCTCGGCGCCTACACCACCGGGGTGCTGGTGGTCTCGTACGGGGCGGCGCCCATGTCGACCATCCCGGTGGCGGTGGCGCTCTGCTTCCTGCTGGGGCTCGTCGTCGGCCTGCCCGCGCTGCGGATCAGGGGCCTGTACCTGGCGCTGGTCACCCTCGCGGTGGGCGTCGCCTTCCCGGAGATCGTCCGGCGTTTCGAGGACTTCACCGGGGGCGCCGCGGGCCTGGTCATCCGCTCCCGGCAGCTGGGCCCGCCGGAGTGGACCGGGCTCACGGTCGGCCAGCGCGGCCTGTGGCTGTACTGGGTCAGCGTGGCCGCCCTGGTCCTGGTGCTCGTCCTCATCCGCAACCTCACCCGCAGCCGCCTCGGCATCGCGATGATCGCCACCAGGGACAACGAGATCGCCGCCGCCGCCTCGGGCGTGCGCCTGGCGACGATCAAAACCGGGGTCTTCGGCGTCTCCGGGGCCGTCACCGGCCTGGCGGGAAGCCTCTTCGCGATGTACGTCGGCGCGCTGTCGCCCGACGGCTCCTTCACGCTGCTGAAGTCGATCGAGCTCATCACCGGGCTCTTCCTCGGCGGCGCGGCCACCCTGTTCGGACCGGTCGTCGGCGCCCTCGCCGTCGTCTACCTGCCCTACTTCACCTCCGACCTGGCCTCGGGCCACGTGTCCGGCGTGCTCTTCGGCGCGATCCTCATCGCGATCGTCTTCCTGATGCCCCAGGGCATCGCCGGAGTCCTCGGCAGGCTCGCCGGGCGTGTCGTCCACATCGGCCCCGCGACCGGCGACGGCCGCCGGGCCGCCCCACCCCCCGACGAGGCCCCACCGCCGGGTGGCGTTCCGTCCCCCGGCGGCGCCGCGCCCCCCGGCGGCGGCACCGTCTCACCCCCCACCAGCGACACCCTGGGAGAACGCACATGAGAACCCGATACCTCGCCGCGATCGGCCTGACGGCCGCCATGCTCGCCGCCGGATGCGGCGGAGCCGACCCGGCGGACCCCGCGCCCGCGGCCGGAGCGGAGAGCGCCCCGGGCGCCGCCGCGCAGAGCGTGACACCGGTCGACGGCTGCGCCGACCCGGACGCCACCAGGGAGAAGATCACCGGAACGCTCAAGGTGGGCTGGAGCGCCGCCCTGTCCGGACCGCTCGCCCAGGCGGTCGGCGCCGTCATCGACGGCATGAAGGCCCGCTTCGAGGTGGCCAACGCCGCCGGAGGCATCGGGGGCGTCAAGCTGGAGGTCGTCGCCAAGGACGACGCGTTCAACCCGGAGAAGGCCAAGGCCAACGTCAACGAGCTGATCCAGAAGGACGGCGTGCACGTCCTCGACACCTTCGGCTCGGGCCAGCTCAACGCGGTCGCCGACGACCAGAACGAGGCGTGCGTGCCGCTGCTGTTCGGCCAGGCGTCCGTGCCCGCCTACCGGGACGCGAAGAACTTCCCCTGGACCACCGAGTATCTCCCCTCCGCCGAGGTGGAGATGGCCGTGGTCGTCGAGCAGCTCAAGAAGAAGTACCCCGGCGGCGCGACCGTCGCGCTGGCGGTCAACCAGACCGAGTCGGGCCAGGGATACGCGCAGGGGTTCAAGAAGGCGATCGAGGGCACCAACCTCAAGATCGTCAAGGAGGCCCCGCTCACCGACCCGAACGCCGCCGCGACGACCCTCAAGGCCAGCGGCGCCCAGGTGCTCGTGGACGCCGGGGTCACCACCGACTGCCTCACCCTCAGCATGGCCGTCGGCCGCGCCGGGTGGAAGCCCGACACCTTCGTCCAGCCCGCCAACTGCGTCGACGGCAAGTCGCTGTACGAGCCCGCGGGCGAGGCCGCGGACGGACAGCAGATCATGGTCTGGCTGAAGGACCCGGGCAACCCGATCTACGCCGAGGACGAGGGGGTCAAGAAGTATCTCGCCGACATGGAGGCGCAGGGCAACAAGGCCCCGCTCAACAACTACACGGTCAACGGCTGGGCCATCGCCGACCTGATGGTGGACGTCTTCACCACGGCGAGCTCCTCGCCGGACGGGCTCAGTCGCCTCGGCATCATGAACGCGGCCCGCACCCAGGAATACCACCCGCCGATGTTCATCGACGGCATCGACTGGAAGATGTCCCCCACGCAGGCGCTCGGCATCATGGCCTTCCGCCCGTTCGTCTGGTCGGCGGAGAAGAAGACCTTCGAGCCGGCCGGTGACGTCGTCGACATCTCCCACAACTACGCGCAGGGCAACTGAGGACGATGACGGGGATGACAGGACTGCACCCGCCCGCGAGGGTCGAGGAGTACACCGCCAGGGGCTGGTGGACGGACGAGACCATGGACGGGCTCTTCGCGGCGCGGGTGGCCGCCGAGCCCGACCGCCTCGCCGTGGTGGACCCGCCCAACAAGCGGACCCTGGTGGACGCCGCGCCCCGGCGCCTCACCTGGCGCGAGCTCGACGGGGAGGTGACGCGGCTGGCGGCCGTGCTGCTGCGGCACGGCCTGGGCGCCGGTGACGTGCTGGCGGTCCAGCTGCCCAACACGGTCGAGCTGGTCGTCGTCTACCTCGCGTGCTGGCGGCTGCGGATGGTCGTCTCCCCGCTGCCGGTGCAGTACCGCGAGCACGAGGTGACAGAGCTCGGCGACCTCGCCGGTTTCGCCGCCTTCCTCACTGCCGCGCGCATCGGCGACCGGCACCCGGCGAAGGAGGTCCGTACGGCCCTGCCCGGCCTGCGCGTCCTGCTGGTCCACGGCGCCCCGCCTCACGGCGCGTCCGGCGGTGGCGGGCCGGTCGGCGATGACGGGTCGGCCGACGGTGGGCCCCTTCCCGCCGGAGCCGTCGACCTGGACGCCGAGCTGGAGGGCGTCGTACGGGCCGAGGCCGAAGGGGCCGTCCGGGCGTACGCCGGGGCGCACCCCGCCGACCCCAACGAGTGCGTGACGATCTGCTGGACCTCCGGCACCGAGAGCACCCCCAAGGGGGTGCCCCGCACCCACTACGACTGGCTGGCCATGAGCTGGGCCACGGTCGACGCTCCCCGGCTGACCGGTGACGACGTGCTGCTCAATCCCTTCCCCATGGTCAACATGGCCGGGATCAACGGCATGTTCCTGCCGTGGCTGCGCGTCGGCGGGGTTCTCGTCCAGCACCACCCGTTCGACCTGCCGACGTTCCTGCGGCAGATCACCGAGGAGCGCGTCACCTACACCGTCGCGCCGCCCGCCCTGCTGACGCTGCTGCTGGCCCGCGCCGAGCTGCTGGCCACGGCCGACCTGTCCTCGCTGCGCCTCATCGGGTCGGGGTCGGTGCCGCTGGCGCCCTCCATGGTCAGGGGCTGGCAGGACGACCACGGAATCGGGATCATCAACTTCTTCGGCTCCAACGAGGGCATCGCGCTGCTCACCGACCCGCACGACGTACCCGACCCCGAGCAGCGGGCCAGATACTTCCCCCGCTACGGCGTGCCGGGCATCACCTGGAGCTCCCGGATCTCCGAGCAGGTGTCGGTACGGCTGGTCGACCCCGACACCGGCGAGGAGGTCGTCGAGCCCGGCCGGCCCGGAGAGCTGCGGATCAAGGGGCCGATGGTGTTCCCCGGATACCTGCGCGGTGACCGGGTGGCCGATCCCTTCGACGAGCTGGGCTACCTGAGGACCGGAGACGTCTTCGAGATCGCCGGGGAGCGCGGGGAGTTCCTGCGCTACGTCGACCGGGCCAAGGACCTGATCATCCGGGGAGGCATGAACATCGCCCCGGCCGAGCTGGAGGGGCTCATCGCCGCCCACCCCGGCGTCCAGGACGTGGCGGTCGTCGGCTACCCGGACGACGTGCTGGGGGAGAAGGTGTGCGCGGTGGTGGTGCCGCGCGAGGGGAGCACCCTGACCCTCGGCGACCTGGTCGGCCACCTGCGCGCCGGCCGCATCGCCTCGTACAAGCTGCCGGAACGCCTGGAGCTGCGGGACACGCTGCCCCGCAACCCCGTCGGCAAGATCCTCAAGCGCCGTCTCAGGAGCGAGATGGCGCACTCACCGGAAGTGGCCGGGCAAAAGGGAGTGTGAGACATGGACGACGACGCGAAGCTGTCGGTGGTACGGGACATGGTCGAGGCGTGGAACGCCCTCGACTGGGACCGCGTGGTCGGGCTGTTCGCGCCGGACGGCGTGCTGCACAGCGTGATGCAGGAGCCCCTGCGGGGGCGCGAGGCCATCGGTGAGCGCCTCGCCGTCCTCGCCGACGGCCTGGAACGGCTCACCCTGCACGTGCGGGCGCTGGGGGTGATCGACGGACGGGTGTTCCTGGAACGGCTCGACGTCTTCGACGTCAGGGGGCATCACGGGGAGGTCCCGGTCGTCGGCGTGCTGAGCGTGGCGGACGGGATGGTCACCGAATGGCTGGAATACTACGACCGGGCCACCCTGCTGCGCGGGATGGGTCTCGGTACGGACTTCGCGGCATGACGACCCCCGCTCCGCGCGGCCCGGGGACACCCGGCTCCGAGCCGTCCGGGCCGGGCGCGCCCGGCCGTGGTGCGTCCGGGTCCGGCTCGTGGGGGGCCGGACCCGGCGGGTCCGAGGCCGGCGGCCCGCGCGGCCCGTACGCGCGAGACGGCTGGGGCGCGCTCCTGCGGGCCGCCGTGCGGCGGTTCGACGGGCGGACCGCGATGGTCGCGCACGGGGAGCGGCGGACCTACCGCGAGCTCGGCGCCAACGCCGCCAGGCTCGCCAACGCCCTGCACGGGCTCGGGGTCCGTCCCGGTGACCGGGTGGCCCTGATGGCCGAGGACCGGGTCGAGGCACTGGAGGCGTACGCGGCCTGCGCGTTCGGCGGTTTCACCGCCGTGCACGTCAACGACCGGCTCAGGGCGGGCGAGGTCCAGGCGATCGTCGACGACGCCGACGTGCGGGCGTTCCTCCACACGGACGGCCGTACCGAGGTCGCCGAGGCGATCGCCGGGCCCGGCATCCTGATCAGCGCGGGGCGGGAGCCCGCCCGGGGCGCGCTCCGCTACGCGGACCTGCTCGCCGGGGCCTCCGACCGGCTTCCCGAGCCGGGCCCCGGAGGGTTCCCCGCGGTGATCGGCTACACCAGCGGGACGACGGGCGAGCCCAAGGGCGTGGTGGTCGAGGACGCCACGCTGGCCAGGATCATCCGGCACATGCCCTTCCACTACCGGCTCGAACCGGGCGGCATGTGCGCGTTCACCGGCACGTTCTCCTTCGTGGCCGGGCTGTGGGGGGTCATCCTGCCGCACCTCTACCTCGGCGGAACGCTCTCCTTCATGGCGGGGCTGGCGCCGGACGCGTGGGTGGACGCGATGGTCCGCGAGCGGTCCGCCTTCACCTACGTGCCCAGCCCGCTCGCCCCCGCCTTCGTCGCGGAGGTCCGGCGCCGCCCCGAGGTGCTCGGCACCCTGCGCACGGTGCTCCACTCGGCCTCCGCGCTCCCGCCGGACCTCGTCAGGGAGATGGTCGACCTGGTGGGCACCCGCTACGTCGAGACGTGGGGCATGACCGAGACGGGCGCGCCCGTCACCGCCACCACGGCCGCCGACTGGGGGCCCGGCTGCGAGGCCGACGACATCCACGCGTCCGTGGGGAGGCCGATGCCCGTCGCGAGCGTGCGGGTCCTCGACGAGGCGGGCGAACCTCTCCCGCCGGGCGCCGTCGGCGAGCTCGCGGTGGAGTCCGACACCCTCTTCGCCGGGTACCACAACCGGCCGGACGTCACCGCCGAGGCGTTCACCGGCTCGTGGTTCAGGACGGGCGACGCCGGCAGGGTGGACGAGGCCGGATACGTCTACGTCACCGACCGCATCAAGGACATGATCATCACCGGTGGCATGAACGTCTACCCGGCCGAGCTGGAGAAGGTCCTGGCGGGCATGCCCGGCCTCGCCGAGGCGGCCGTGTTCGGCACACCCCACGAGCGCTGGGGCGAGGCCGTCACCGTGGCGGTGACCCCCTCCCCGGGGGCCGCCGTGACCGGCGAGGACGTGATCCGCTTCCTCGCCGGGCGGGTCGCGGGCTACAAGAAGCCCTCCCGGGTGTTCGTCGTCGACGAGCTTCCCCGCAACGCGGCCAGGAAGGTGCGCAAGGAGCTGCTGCGGCAGCGCTTCCAGGTCACGGACGGCTCCACCGGGCCATGACGTCCCATCACGCCTCCCGCCTGCCCGGCGGCGACGGCCGTGACGGCCCGCCCGGCCAGCGGCCTCATTTGAGGCCGCCCCGCACGGCGGCCCGGACCCCGCCCGCCCGAACGCGTTCGTCGAACCTCGTGATCACCTTCTCGGAGCCGGCCGTGCTCAGGGTGAGGCACGGTCGCGTGTCCTCACCCTGAGCCCGAAGGACGTCACCTGCTGTAATTCTCCCCGAGGTCCTTGCCGGGGATCGGCTTGCCGATGAGAGCGACGGGGATGAAGAAGCAGATCTGGCCGATCGCCAGAGTGAGCGTCCACAGCGCCTTGTCGTCGTAGTGGGCGGATGCCCTGGCGTACAACTCGTCGGGGACGCGCTCCCCGAACGGGTTCGGGGTGAGGACGGCCTCCACGAGCTCCAGCGCGGCTCGTTCGGCATCGGTGAAGTAGGGGGCGTCCTGCCATGACGCCACGGCGGTGATGCGCTCCTCCGTCTCCCCGGCCTCGCGGAGGCCGCCGGTCTGCCGGACGGTGTGATACGTGCTGCCGGCGATCTGCCCGGCGCGGAGCTGCACCAGGCTGATGGTGGTCCGCGGAATCGAACCGTTCAGGGTGGCCTTGGCCATGGCTCCGGCGATCCCCGCCATCTCGGGGAAGAACCGGAGGGGATCGGGCAGACGTGACTGGAGGCTCTCTTGCTTGATGGCAGGCGTGGACACGGAGAGGTCTTCCCTTCCAAATCTCAGCGACGTTTCGAGGCTTGCGCCCGGTGGGGTCGGTCTCCATCACGAAGTGGCCGCCCGCCGGGGCGGCGACTCGTTCCGGCGCGGGTTTCCGGCGGCGACCCTCCTCATGCCGGCCGGGGTCGCCGGGCTTTCCCGCGTGGTGGATGGTGTCTCAGTAGTCCGACGACACAACGGCCGGGAATGTGAGGCGGCGCGTCGACCTCACATTCCGGGGGGTGTGTCGTCGGACTGGTGAGGGCAGCTGCGACCAAGGGAGCCGGCGACACCGTGACCACCCCATCCGAGCCAGGAGACGACCGGCTCGATCCGAGCCTGAGCGCGATCATGAGCGAGCGGCGTCAGCTGATCAATCTCTCCTACCGGCTCCTCGGCTCCCTGGCCGACGCCGAGGATGTCGTACAGGAGACGTACGCCCGCTGGTACGCCATGTCCCGGCAGCGGCAGGAGGCCATCGAGTCGCCCGGCGGCTGGCTGACGACCGTCGCCAGTCGCGTCTGCCTCGACCTGCTCGGCTCGGCACGGGTCCGGCGCGAGAGCTACGTGGGCGAATGGATCCCCGAGCCGCTGCCCGACCGTACGGAGTGGATCAGCGGGCGGCCGGGCGGCACCACGGCCGACCCGGCCGACCGGGTCACCCTGGATGAGACGGTCAACATGGCCTTCCTCGTCGTGCTCGACTCGATGACCCCGGCCGAGCGCGTCGCGTTCATCCTGCACGACGTCTTCTGCCACTCCTTCGCCGAAGTGGCCGAGATCGTCGGCCGTACCCCGGCGGCCTGCCGCCAGCTGGCCTCCTCGGCCCGCCGTCGCATCCGCGCCGCGCAGGCTCCCGCGGCTCCGGCGGCCCAGCGCGCCGACATCGTCAGAGCCTTCAAGCAGGCCTGGGAGGCCAAGGACATCGACGCCCTCATCGGCCTCCTCGACCCCGACGCCACGGCGATCACCGACAGCGGCGGCCTGGTCAACGCCGTGCTCCGCCCTGTCGAAGGCCGCGAGTGGATCGCGCGCTACGCCATCGACATCGCCGCCAGGGTGCCCGGCCTGACGATCCTGGAGCGTACGGTCAACGGTCAGCCCGGTCTGGTGGCTCAGCAGGACGGCGTCACCGTGACGGTGATGGCGTTCGACGTCGCAGGCGACCGGATCACACACATCTGGGCAGTGCGCAACCCCGACAAGCTCCGGCCGTGGACGGTGGGGCCACAGCACTAGGACCACCCCGGACGCGAGGTCGTCGAGGCGACCCGGCCGTTACAACATGTGCGCGACGCGCTCGCCCAGGCCCGGATGGGGTGGTCACGCTGTCGCCGCCTTCCCCGTCCCGCACCCGTCAAGGAGTCACCCATGTTGTTGCGTGTCGCGATCACCCTGCAGACCTTGGCCCTCTTCGCCACACCGATCACGGCCGGACTGTTGTTGTCCTCGCCCGACGGACGGGCGTTGCACAGTGTTTCGGCGTACGGGGTGTTCGCCGTGGCGGTGTTGCACCTGGTCGCCGCGATCCTGGTGTGGCGGCCGGGAGGTGGCTCGCCCAGGCCCATCCTTTACGCGGCCGGGTTCTTGGGGCTCACGCTGGCGCAGGTGGCGCTGGGCATCGCGCAGGTGAAGACCCTGCACGTCCCCTTGGGCGTGCTGATGTTCGGCATGAGCGTCCTTCAGTTCAGCCGGGTCTGGCCGGCCGCCGTGGGGCGGAGGGGTGGCGACGTTCACGCGGCACGCGGCCATCTTGATCACCCATGAGCTGGACGCTGCGACGGCACGCCCCCATCGTGATCGTGATCAGGCATGCTCGAACACCCACGCCGGCTCGATCGCATGTGTCCAACCCGTGAAACGGTCGTCGTCGAACCGGGCGGTCCCGGGCTCGTGCGGCGCGACGGGCCACGGTTTCGGGTGATGGGCGTGCTCGCCGGAAGATTCGGTGCGTCACGGGTGGCCCGGCTGCCAGGCGTCACCCGCGTGGTGGTGTACGGGTGATGAGAGGCGTGGCCGGAAGGCGGCGAAGCCGTTCTGGGCCCGCATCGCCGGCACCGTCGTGGCCATCCCGCGGACTCCTGGATCTCACGACCTGAGAATGCCTCGGCCTCGCGCCGGGGCCGGGGCGGGCACGGACTCCCGTCCCGGGGGGCGTTCGGCGCCCGTACAGGAATCAGGCTAAAAGCGGCAAAGACCTCAGATTGTCTTAAATATCATCAAAGTTCCTGAGTAGTGCCTTGGGGTGCCGCGGGCCGTGGTTGGGAAATCGCACACCGTATCCGCGGTGTGGGTCCTCGCGTAATGTGCGAGGTATTGGACACTTCGTGTCACCGCATACTTACCGAGCGCAGAAATCGCCGATCGTGCGAATCCGTGCCGCGCGTACGGTAATCAATGCTCATGGTCTCTTTGTGGTCGGCCGTACCCGCGAACCGCCCTCCCCTTCGGCGGGGGTGGGCCGGTCTCATTTCGGGAAACACCATGTGAGAGCCGGTGGGAACGGGCATGGTGGATCTTCCGGGCGGCGGGTTCCCCGCGTGTCCGGATGGTCGCAGCCCGCTTCCGAAGCGTTCCGCGCCCGCCGGGTCGGGGCAATCCCCGTGACGCGAGGAAGACGTGAAATTCATTCGAATCCGTTTCGTGAAAAATCTTCAGATGAAATCCATGCCGATGGGTTGATTTCTGACCCATAATCGCCGTCAAGAACATGTGAATCGTGAAAAGGGAGCGCTGCGTTGCACGGCAGAACCTCTCCGCTGTTCATCGGCCGGAAGCGGGAGCTCGACTTCCTCGGGGAGGCGTGGGGGGAGGCCAGACGCCGTGACGCGCGGATCGTGGGTGTCCGGGGGGCGCCGGGAATCGGCAAGACCGAGCTGGTCGAGCGCTTCCTGCGCACCGTGCCCGGCGTGCGGACCATCCGGGCTTTCGGCGACGAGGACGCGCTCGCCCATCCCTGGGGAGTGCTGGAACAGATCGCCGAGCAGCTGCCGACCCCGGCGCTCGCCAGGACGCTGGAGGGCCAGGCCGAGGCCGCCTTCATCGGCCAGGCCCTCGCGGCGGAGTTCGCCGCCGCGGACGCGCTGATCGTCGTCGTCGACGACGCGCACTGCGGCGACCGGCAGTCGATGGCCGCGCTCCGCCTGGCGGCCCGGCGCCTGCGCAACGCCCAGGTCATGCTCCTGGTCGTTCACCAGGCTCCCGGATACGCGACGGGAGCGGTGCCGGACGCGCCCCGGCTGGAGCTCCACGAGGGCTGGGCGCGCATCTTCGACTCGGCGCAGGGCCGCCTGCTCCAGGTCGAGGGGCTCCCCACCGACGATCTCATGAGGCTCGCCGTGGCGACCGGCCACGACGGGCTCACCCCCTCCGGTGCCAGGAGGCTGCACGAGCACACCGACGGCAACGCGCTGCACTCGATCCTCCTGCTGGACCAGGTGGAGATGCACTCGATCAACTTCGGCAACGGCCCGCTGCCCGCCCCCCGCGGCATGACGCAGGCCGTCGTGGCGCGGCTGGCGTCGTGCGACCGCCGTACCCGCGAGGTCGTCGGCGCGGCGGCGGTGCTCGGACGCCGCTTCGGCCTGGCCGACCTGCGCGCGCTCTCCGGCGTCGCCGACGCCACGACGCCTCTCACGGAGGCCGTCGGCGCCGGGCTGGTCAAGGAGATCCCCGGGACGGCGGGGCAGGAGTTCGCGTTCACCACGCTGCTCGTCTGGGACCGCATTTACTACGACTCCAGCGTCGAGCGCCGCCGCGCCCTGCACCGCAGCGCCGCCCTGCTCGGCGGTCCCGGCGCGCTGTGGCACGGGATCGCGGCGTCCGGCGGCGGCACGGACGGCGAGCTCGCCGCGCTGGCCCAGGAGGAGGCCCGGTCCCTGCTGTCGCGGGGCAGGCTTCCCCTGGCGGCGGTGTACGCCCGCCACGCCGCGGAGCTGACCCCGCCGGGACCGGACCGGGTGGCCCGCCTGCTGACGGCCGTGGAGACCCTGCTGGTCTCCGGTGACGCCACCGTCGCCCGGCGCTACGAGAGCGAGATCCTCGCCGCGCCACGAGGCCCCTGGCGCGACTACGTCGCCGGTTACCAGGCCCTGATCTCCGGGCGCGTGGCCGAGGCCAAGCTGCTGCTGGTCCAGGCGCTGGGCGCCGCCGGGCGCGGCAGGGCGGAGAGCTCGCACGCGCCCACGGACCTGCGGGCGCGCGTCGCGGCCCAGCTGGCGATCATCGGGGTGGTCGAGATCTCCTACCCCGAGATGGTCGAGTACGGTACGGCGGCCGTCGCGGCGGGCAGCCACGAGCCGTGGGTGCGCGCGTTCGCCTGGTTCGCCCAGTCCCTGGGCTGGACCCTGGCCGGGCGGGCGGAGGAGGCGCTGGCGTCCCTGGCGGACGCCGACCTGCCCGGTTCGGTGGCCGGGCTGGACGGGCTGGTGGCCCGGGGGATGATCCGGCTGTGGACCGACGACCTTGAGGGCGCGTCCGCCGACCTGCGCGACAGCGTCGCGCGGGCCACGCGCGGCGAGGCGCTGCGGGTCGGCCAGGCGCTCGGCTTCCTGGGCGAGGTCGAGTTCCGGCGGGGCAGGCTCGACGACGCCGTCCGGTTCACCCGGCTCGCCGTCGGCGACGCCGAGGAGAACGAGCGGGTCTGGGACTACGCGCTCCTGCACTCCCTGGCGTGCTTCCCCCGCGCGGCCCGGGGCGAGTGGGACCGGGCGCGCGAGCACGCCCGCCAGGCCGCGGAGTGGGCGCCGATCGTCGAGAGCAGGGTGAGCCTCGCCTACGCGGCGGGCGCCCGCGCGGCGATCGCCCAGGCCCAGGGCGACGTCCAGCGGCTGCTCAGCGCGGCCGAGGCCATCGAGCTGCACTACGACTCCCTGGAGCCCGGCACCCACCTGTTCGGCCCGATCGGCGCCGACGCGCTCTCCCAGCTCGGCCGGATCGAGGAGGCGGAGGCCTCGCTGGGCCTGTTCAGCGACAGGGCCGCGTCGAGCGGGCGCCGCTCGACCCTGATGTCCATCGCCAGGGTGCGGGGCCAGATCGCCGCCGCCCGAGGAGACCACGCGGGCGCCGTACGCGAGTGCGAGGAGGCCCTCGCCCTGGCCCGCGAGGTGGGCCTGCCGATCGAGGCCGGAAGAATCGACCTGGTGATGACACGCTCCCAGCACGCCCGGGGGCGCCACGCAGAGGCGGAACGGCTGCTGCGGCGGGCGCTGGTCGCCTTCAACCGCACCGGCGCCGCGGCCTTCGCCGCCCTCGCGCTGAAGACGGCCGGGGAGCTCAGGCTTTCCGTGGACGGCCCCAACGCCGCCTTCGGCAGCCTCACCGGGGCCGAGCGCGAGGTCGTGGCGATGGTCGGCGAGGGCATGACCACCCGCCAGATCGCGCAGAAGCGCTCGGTGGCGATCAGCACCGTGGAGACGCAGCTGAACCGCATCTACGCGAAGCTGAACGTCACCAACCGGATCGAGCTCCGCGCCGTCCTGGCCGACCCGGACGAATAGGACGAGTCGCCGGCATCCCGCGGTTCGCGGAGAACGGCGCCCCGGCCGGGCCCGCGTGCGGGAGGCGGGCGTGTCGAAGTCCGTCGTGCCATTCGTAGGGGTGGTACCTGGACGCCTTCCCGCTTCCCGGCGACTACCGTGAGCGCCTGCCAGAGCGCCGGGAGAGCGGCGCCGCCGACAGGAGGCCGGAATGCGGTTGACCATCGACGTCCAAAGGACCGCCACCGGTCACATCGCCGGGACGGTCGAATCCGACGACTCCGCGCCGCCCGTCCCCTTCCACGGCGTCATCGAGCTGGTCACCCTCCTGGAAACCCACCTGGACGGATGACCGCGCGAGGGGGCGCCGTGTGCCCGCCCGTCCATGACGGGCCGGGGAAACGTCCCGGGACGCCGCCAGGTGCCTCCCGGGTCCGCTCCCATTCCGGCGGTGCACGTTTCCTCACGAACCGGCGGGGCCGGGGTGGACCCGCCGGCACCACGACCGTTCCGGGGGACGGCCTCGCCGCGCGCCCTCCGGTGCCGGAGACGGTCGTCCACGGAGTGTCACGCCAGGGGGGAGAGCATCGGATGGGCACCACGTCACACCTCGGGAGGGAACGCCGGCGGCACCGCCGGCCGCCGGTCGGGGCGGTCGGGGCGGTCGCGTGAACGCCACCATGACAGCCTTCGTACCGCCGACCGAGAGCGGCCACGACCTGCTGGACAACTGGTTACGGCCGATCTGCGCGAGGCTGGGGATCCGCCTGGCGGTCGCCCTTCCCGGCGCGGACCGGGCCACCGCGCTCGCGGCGCAGCGGGCCTCGCCCTTCGTCGTGTGGGACTGCTCGGTCGAGGGGCCCGAGGACGTCTACGCGGCCTTCAACATGCGCGCCAAACTCGACCCCGGCAGCATCGTCCTCAGCCGCACCCCGCTGCCGCGCAATGTGCTGACCCGCGCCTGCCACGCCCCCGTCCACGGCGAGACCCTGGGCAACCCGGATCTGGGCGTGTGGCTGGAGCGGCGCCTGCGCCGCGTGCTGGGCACGGTCAGGACGCCCGCGCCGCGCCTGCCCGAGCCGCGGGAGCACTACTGGATGTTCGACGGCCCCGCCGACTACTTCCTCGGCTTCCACCACGAGCACCGGCAGGAGGCGGCGGAGTGGCGCGCGGCCTTCGAGAAGGCCCACTCGGTCACCGTCCGGACGGTGCCGCCCCGCGAGTACTCCTACCCCGCCGAGGTGGTCACGCGGCAGCAGATGTGGGAGGGCGTGGCGCGGCTGATGTACGAGGTCATCGCGACGGGCAGGGCCATCGTCCATCCCTCACCGGACTACTTCGCGTCGTTCTGGACCGTGAGCGAGCTGCTGGCCACGCTGTGGCTGCTGCCGCGCGGCTCCACACCGCCCATGATCACCTCCGCGTACGTCGCGCGGCGCTCGGGGGGCATCCGGCGGCTGGAGCACCTCACCGCCCGTGCCGTCCTGGGCGTCCCCCTGCTGGGCGACGCCCACGCCGACCGCTTCGCCAGGCTCATCAACCACTCCGACCCGATCACCGCCGCCCCGCGGGCCCGGACACCTCCGCGAGACCGGGGAGGAGAGGTCACCAAAACAGGGAGGCGCGTCGGCCACCACGATCCCGAACTCGCGACCTCGCGGTTCTGGGACGAGGTGCGGGTGCCCTGCCCGGTCTGCGCTCCCCGGGGCAGGTCCGCCGCGAAGGTCGACTGGGACCTGCACATGGACCTGTCGTGGGACGAGCGGGGCGTGGACCGGTACGGCTACTTCACCGCCCGGCGCGAGGACCTCGGCACGGGAGGGATCCGCTGCCCCGGGTGCCGCACCCACCTGAGGCTCGTCAACGAGCACGGCGTCCGCACGCTCTGGACGCCGATCCCCGAGGGGGAACCCGAACGGGACCGGCCGGTCATCCAGCGCGATCCCGTCTGGCAGGTGCTGCCGGACGGCCCTCGGGGCGCGGAAGCGCTTCACGAGAAGAGGGGCGTCGAGGCCGCCCGCAACTCCCGGGCCAGGAGGTTCTCCGCCGGGGCGAGATGGCTCTCGGCGCGCAGCTCCGTCTAGGAGAGCGAGAAGCCCCCCGGGCGCGCCACCCCGCGTTTGGGAGCGTTCCGGGACAACAGAAGACCTGATCATCGCGGCTGAAGGGCTTCGGTCCGGCGGAGAGGAGGCGAGACGGATCCCGTTGACATCGCTCAAGGAGAGTTCCCAATGCTCAAGGAGAACGGATGAACGCCACCCCTTTCCGGTCCACGGGCCGGAGCACCCGGGCGAGGCCCCGGTGAGGGCGGAGGACGGCGGGGGAGCCGCTCGCCTCCCCCGGGAACCGCGCGGGAAGCGGGCCGGATCCCCTCCCGGAGAACGGGCCGGATCCACGCCGGGGAAGCCGCCCGTGGAACCGGATTCCGGCGATGTCGCCGGTGTCGTCGGTGCCGCGGGTGTCGCCGGTGTCGCCGGCGTCCCGGGCACTCCCGGTGACTCCGGCGGGGCCGCGGAGCGCGAGCACCGCCTGGCCCTGTCGCTGAGCCGCCGCTCCAGCGGGCTCGGAGCCGCCGGACGCCACCGGGAGGCGCTCGCCGCGAGCGAGGAGGCCCTGGAGATCACCCGGCGGCTGGCCGAGGCCGACCGTGACGCCTACCTTCCCGACCTGGCCCTGTGCCTGGCCGGCGCGGCGATGCGGTACGTCCGGCTGGGCCGCAGGCACGACGCGGTCGACGCGGGGCACGAGGCGGTGGCCGTCAGGCGCGAGCTGGTGGAGGCGAGCCCCGGCGAGTACCTGCCCCACCTCGCGGGTTCGCTGAACGGCCTCGCCTGCGACCTGGGCCGGATCGGCATGCCCGAGGCCGCCCTGGACGCCGCCCGCGAGGCGGTCGGCATCTACGAGGGGCTCGCGGCCCGGAGCCCGGCGGCACACGAGCCGAGTCTCGCCATGGCGCTGCACACCCTGGCTCAGCGGACGGCGTCGCTGGGGCGGCTGGAGGAGGCCGTGCTCCACAGCACGAGAGCCGTCTCGATCCGGCGCAGGCTCGCCACGGAGAACCCGCCCGCCTACTCGGTGGCCTTCGCCACCGCGCTGCACGGCCTCGGCTGGCAGCTGGCCGCGCTGGGACGCCGCGAGGAGGCCATCGCCGCCTACGCCGAGTCGGTGACGATCCGCCACCGGCTGGCCCGCTCGGAGGACGCCCAGGCCGCCGACCACGACTACCTGGCCGCCGTGGCGGGGGAGTGGGCGGACCTTCTCATGGACGCGGGCCGCCTCCCTGCGGCCATGGAACCACTGGAGATCGCCAGGACCGCCTCCCTGCACGCCGGTGACACCGAACGGGCGGACCGCCTGGCCGCCCTGATGGAACGTGCCGGAAGCGGCCGCGCCTGAGCCTTCGGCTTCCGTACGGGCGAGCCGCCCCCGGCTCCCGTACGAACGAGGCTCGGCGGTGAGGACGGCATCCGCGTCCCGCGCGGGAGGAGGGGACTCGCGCGGGCCGGGCCCGCGTGCGGGAGGGGAGATCCGCACGCGGGCCGAGGGCTTGAGGGGGAGCCGTGAGTACGGTGCGCGGGCGGATCCGATTCACGTGCGGAGGGGAGACCCGCACGCGGGCCGGGGCGTGAGGGTTCGTGACCCCGGCCCAGATGACCCCTCCATCACCCAGGCCGGGGTCCTACCCGGCGGTGGGCCGGGTGCCCTGGCGGTCGCGGGCCGGGATCGGGCCTGTCACGCGAAGCATCCCGCCACGCCCTGGCGCGCACCCCGGTTGAAGGCGCCCAGGCGTTGCGCGGCGGTGCCGTGGTCGCTCACGTCGGTCCAGGGGGTTTCGTCGGCGTGCTTTCGCAGGGCCGCCGCGATCTCCTGGGTGTCACCGGTCTCGAAGAACAGGATGCCGTCCTCGGCGGCTCCGAAGAGCGACGCTCCGGCGAGGCAGTCGGCCTGGAGTTCGAGCTGCCGGGACAGCAGCCTCTGCGGAAGGCGGGCCTGGACGGCGTGACCCCATTCGTGCGCGATGATCAGGTAGACCCAGGCGTCTCCCTGCTGGTATCCCATTCGCATGAGGTCGACGTCCCACGCGACGAAGTCGTAGGGCGGCCAGCAGTACAGGGCGTTGTCATCGGGAAGGGGATATCCCTGGCACGCCGGAGCGTTGCCCCACGCGCCGTCGTACGCGCCGAGAACGCGCGGGGGTGAATACCTGCCGGGGAAGAACTCCGACCAGTGTGTCCACCAGAACCGGTTGATGACGTATTGGGCGCTGCGAATGTCCTCGTTGATGTCGTCGAGGCTTCTCGCGGCAGAGGTGCCCACCGGGGCGTTCTCGCTCGCCGTGGCGGTCGCGGTGCTCGTGGGGCCCGCGATCAGGGCGCCGGTGAGCAGTGCGACGAGTGCGAGACGAGTGGTTCTCCATCGTGAAGCGGCCATGGGCTTCTCCCCTGTCGCTGGCGGCCACATACCGGATGCAATGGTTTATCGCAGGGTTCTTTAACAGGGCAGGGTCACCATATGGGGAAAGGTAATACGAGAGAAGCGCTATCGCGAGATCATATGAAATATCGTGTTAATTCGCCTCTGGATTCAGGGGATTAGAGGCACGTCGTAATCGACGCGAAGCGGGAGCGGTCTCCGGAGCGCCTCTCCCGTGACCGTGACCTCCGGGCGGAGACGGCCGGTCCCCTCAGCGGGGACGACGGCCGGCAGACGGGTCCGGCGGGCCTCGCGACCGGCGCCGTGACCCCGGGGAGTCTCATCCCGTCCCGACGCGCCGGGGCGGTGTCCGAATACGTTCGCCGGCCCGGCGGGTCACCCGGAAAGCGGCCTCGATGATCGAGACATGTGCTCGGCGCCGGCCTTGATGGCTTCGCGGATACGGAAGTAGGTCCCGCAGCGGCAGATGTTGCGCAGTTCGTCGAGGTCGGCATCGGTGATCTCGCGGCCTTCGGCGGCGACGCGGCGGACCAGCGCCACGGCGGCCATGATCTGGCCGGGCTGGCAGTAGCCGCACTGGGCGACGTCGTGGTCGAGCCAGGCCCGCTGCATGGGGTGCAGGCCCTGGCCAGCCGTCGCCGCGAGCCCTTCGATGGTGGTGACCTCGTCGGCCGGCCGGAGGTCCTCGACGGGGATCGCGCAGGGGTTGACGGCCTTGCCGTTGATGTGGCTGGTGCAGGCTTTGCAAACGTTGATACCGCAGCCGTACTTGGGTCCGGTGATGCCGAGGATGTCGCGCAGAACCCACAGCAGGCGTACGTCGCCGGGGACGTCGACGGTGACCTGCTCCCCGTTGACGCGGAAGGTGTACTCGGGCACTCAGATCTCCTCGGAAAGGCCGTCGGTCGGAGATGGGGGTATGGGCGGGATGGTTGGTTTGGGGGTGAAAGAGAGCGTGCCATGGTTGATCGGGAAGCTGGTGGGCATCGTGCCGGTCGCCCTGCCGTACGCGCAGGCGACCGCGGCCATCGAGGCGGCGACGCCCAGCTCGCCGGCGCCTCCGGGCTGGTCGGAGGCGCTGGGCATGATGATGATCTCCAGTTCCAAAGGGGTGTTCCACTGCCGGGTGTAGAAGTAGTTGTCCCAGCTCGCCTCGAGGAAGTGGCCGTCGCGCAGGTGCAGGCTGGAGGTCAGCGCCAGTGCGATGCCGTCCGTGATGCCGCCCATCATCTGCGCCTCCAGGCCGCGCGGGTTGACGGCCAGGCCGACGTCCACGGCGAACACCACCTTGGTGACGCGAGGACCGGTGACGCCGTCGCGGATGGGGCGGCCGACGGTTTCGGGGCGGCAGTCGATCTCCACCAGGGCGGCGCTGACGGACTTGTACTCGGCGTGGAAGGCGATGCCCTGCGCGCAACCCGCGGGCATCGAGCGGCCCCAGGCGCCCGCCTCGGCCACCTTGGCCAGCACGGCCCGTGAGCGGTCGTCGCGCAGGACCCTGTGGCGGAACCGGTACGGGTCCTGGCCCATGCGAGAGGCGAGCCGGTCGGTGATGAGCTCCCTGGCGCAGGTGACGTCGGGCGAGTAGACGTTGCGCATGCTGCCGGTGTTGAAACTCCTGTCGGTCTCGCCGAGCAGCTGGCCGCCGACGCCGAAGTCGTACGGCATGGCCGTGCTGAGGTGGAAGAACGTCTGGGAGAAGCCGATGTCGCCCACGGGCAGCCGGGCGGCCATGGCGGTGATGATCTCGCCGAGCCCGTGGCTGAGATCCGTGGCGACGCTGGTGTGCCGCTGCTGGTAGCTCAGCACGGTGCCGCCGAGGTAGGAGGCGCGCACCCGCGACGTGGCCATCGGGTGGGCGCGGCCCTGGCGGGAGTCGTCGGCGCGGTGCCACATGAGCTTGACGGGCTTGCCGATCTTCTGGGAGACCTCGGCGGCTTCCAGCGCGGCGTCGAAGAACAGCTTGCGTCCGAAGGATCCGCCGCCTTCGGTGACGTGCACGGTGACTTTGCCCGGAGGCAGGCCGAGTTTGGCGGCGATGGACTGCTGGGCGACGATCGGTGATTTCAGCGACGACCAGATCTCGGCGCGGTCGGACCGTACGTCGGCGATCGCGCAGTTGGGTTCGAGCGCGCTGTTGCCGCGGAAGTGGAAGGTGAACGTGGCTTCCACGACCGGGGTCGGCGGCCTGAGCCCGATCGGCAGCTCGGCGGCCCGCAGCGCCCGGAGCACGCTCTCGTCGGACTTGCCTTCCGCGGTGCCGGGTCGCCAGGAGACTCGCAGGGCACGGACGGCGTCGACGCACTGGCCGAACGTCTCGGCGCGCACCGCCACCCCGGTGGAGATCACCATGACGTCGGTGACGCCCGGCATGGCACCGACCTCGGCGAGGTTGGCCACCGAGCCGACCTTGCCGTTGATGGTGGGCGGGCGGCACACCATCGTCGGCTTGGCGTTCGGGACGTCGAGGTCCATCGTGAACTTCTTGCGCCCGGTCACCGCGTCCAGCGCGTCGATCCGATTGTGCGGTCTGCCGATGACGGTGAAGCTCTGGCGTGGCGCGAGCTCCACGGCCACCTGCCGGGTCCGCGCCGAGGCGGCCTTCGCGGCGAGATCGCCGATGTCGATACCCGAGATCAGGCCGTCCTTCAGCGTCAGGTCCTTGGCCGCGACGCCGAGTTCGGCCGCGGCGGCCGCCAGCAGGCGGAGCCGGGCGACGGCGGCGGCGACCCGGATCGGGGTGTAGGTCGCGAACGTCGTGTTCGATCCGCCGGTGAGCTGGTTGAACACCAGCTCGGGCCGGGCGTCGGCCAGCGTGACGCGGACCCGGTCCAGGGGTACGGCCAGCTCCTCGGCGATCAGCATGGCCGTCGAGGTGGTGATGCCCTGCCCCACCTCGGCCCGCGGCAGGGCGAACGAGACGGTGCCGTCCGGGTTGACCTCGACCGTGATCAGGCCGGAGGTCGGCAGCGCCGCCGCGGTCATCAGGTCGTTGAGGTCGAGCAGTTGCCCGGCCTCCGCGACCGGCTGTCCGGCCTCCGCGACCGGTGCCAGGCCGAGTTCGGCGGCGGCCACCAGGGTCGGGGCCGCCACCACGTACCCGAGGAATCGCCGTCGTCCGATGGCCGCCATCAGCCGGGACGGTTGGTCGTGGGGATCTCGATCTTGGTCTCCTCGCCCTTGGTGAGATAGAACATGATGTACCCGCGCACGGCTTCGTCAATGAGCCAGGCGGTCTCGGGCACCAGCGGAAGCGGGACGAGACCCTCGCGGAATCTCACCAGGATCGGCCACGCGGTGGAGACCAGCGGGCCCCACACCGGCTCACGCCTGATGTCGTCCCAGTCCGACACCTGGTCGCCGACCAGGTAGCGGGCGAACGCGTTGACCAGGGGCCGGCTGATGCCGGCGGGGCTGGTCTGCTCGGCCAGCTGGCCCAGCAGGATGTCGGTCAGGATCACACCCTCGGGGGTCGGCCCCATGTTGCGTGGCAGGATCTGGTCCGACTGTGCGTTGGCCGCGTCCCAGGTGGAGGGGATGTACTCGTCCTTGATACCGAGCATGTGCGCGGTCACCTGCCACACGTGCAGGTAGGCCTCGGCGTCGGCGGCCGGGATCCGGACCCTCCATTCGCGCATCTTGCGCATGGCGTACGTCGGCAGGGTGTGCCAGGTGACCAGCATGTCCTCCTGGCTGATCGGGATGTCGCCGGTCCAGTGCGGAGACTGCCGGAGCAGGTGCCGTACGGCGGCGTGCACCAGCCGGGTCTTCACGGCCTCGACGACGCACGCGCCGTCGGGCCGGTAGGCGTTCAGGGCTCCGACGGCGAATCCCAGGATGCTGGTCTTGGCGACGCGATCTTCCATGTCCGCGCCGCCCTTGGAGTAGTAGACGGCGCGAGCCTCCTTGGGGATGGCGGTGCTCAGCATGCCGCCGCCCAGGCCGTTGAGCAGGTTGAGGTAGATGCCCCTGGACTTGTTGAACTCGGCCGCCGCCTCCAGCTTCGCGCGGTCGGCCCACGACGGCAGCTGACGCGCCGTCTCCATGAACGCTCGCAGGTCCTCGGGCAACCCGGCCGGCAAGGGCTGATCGTTTCTCGTCCAGTTCCACAGGAGCCGGTTGACCTCGGGTACGGCGCCGCGGTCGATCAGTGAGGCGACCAGCGGGTCGGCCTCCTCGTCCCACACCCACCTCGGATCGGCGCCGGCGCCGTGACCGGCGACCGAGCCCCTCGGCGCCCAGGTCCAGGGCGTGGCGTGCGCCGGTGAGGACATACCCAGCGCTCCGAGCGCCCCCAGAGCCCCGCCCGAGATCAACATCTTGCGTCTGCTCAACTCCGCCATGCGCGGAACCCCTCTCAGGACGGGCGGTTGGTGTCGGGGATCTCGATGCTGATCGGCCGCGCCTCGGACACGAAGAGCAGGGCCGCCTTGCGCAGGAACTCGTCGAACAGCCAGTACGCCTTCGGCGCCAGCGGGAAGGGCAGCAGTCCTTCGCGGACGGCGACGAAGGGTCCCCAGGACACTCGCAGCAGCGGGTCCCAGACCGGCTCCCGGGGAATCCTCAGCCAGCCGGCGATCTGATCGCCGAGCATGAAGCGCGTGAACGAGCCGAGGATGGGCTTGCTGAGGATGCCGGCGTCGACGGGGGTGCCCAGGCTGAGGAGGATGTCGGCCAGATCGATGCCCTCCGGGGTCGGCGCCAGCACCGGATCCAGCACCTGCTCGGCCTGGGCGTTGGCCTCGGCCCAGGAGGAGGGGATGTACTCGTCCTTGATGCCGAGCATGTGCGCGCCCAGCTGCCACGAGTGCAGGAACGCCTCCGACTCGGCCGCGGGGATCGGCACCTTCCATTTGACCAGCGTCTGCATGACGGTCGTGGGCAGGCTGTGCCAGGTGACCATCATGTCCCGCTGACTGATCGGGATCTCCTCCTCGGCCACCCGCGGCCAGTGCGGCGACTGCGGCAGCAGGTGCCGCACGGCCGCGTGGACGAGCCGGGTCTTGACGCAGGTCACGATCATTTCGCCGTCGGGCGCGTAGGCGTTGCGGGTGCCGATGTCGTAGCCCAGCTTGGCGGTCTTGGAGATGCGGTCCTTCATGTCCGCGCCGCCCTGGGAGTAGTAGACGGCGCGTGCCTCCTTGGGGATGACGGTGCTCATCATGCCGCTGGCCAGGCCGTACAGTACGCCGAGGTAGAGGCCTCGCTTCTCGTTGAACCTGAACGCGGTGGCGAGCTTGCCGTGGTCGGCCCAGGCGGGCAGCCGGCGGGCCTGTTCCATGAAGTCGCGCAGGTCCGCGGGGAGCCCGGCGGGTAACGGCTGGCCGTTCTTGGTCCAGGTGCGTAACAGCTCGTTGACCCTGGGCACGTCGCCCCGGTCGAGCAGCGAGGCGACCAGCGGGTCGGCCTCCTCGTCCCAGACCCATCGCGGGTCGGTGCCGAGCCCCGTGCCCGCCACCGAGCCCTTGGCCGACCACGTCCAGGCGTGGGCGGGGGCGGCGACGCTCAGCGCGCCGAGGGCGCCCAGCGCTCCTCCCGCCATGAGCACCCTGCGCCTGCTGGGGTTGTCCATGCCGTCCTCCTTCTGCTGATACAATGAAACACGTGACGCATCCCCGTATCACCACGATGAAAGCACAGTGTGAGGGGCGTCACAAGACTGGGGCACAATCAATCGCAGGAGGTGATCGTGGAATCCGCGCTGTCCGTACTCATGACCCCGTCGGACTCGAAGTCGTTGCTGGAGCGTGCCTACAGTGACGCCGTCGAACGGGTCGACGACCGGGACGAGACCCGTGCGCGCATCCTGGATGCGGCCTACGAGCAGTTCTGCCGGATGGGCATCCGCCGCTCCACCATGGAGGACGTGGCCCGGCGGGCCCAGGTCTCGCGGATCACCGTCTACCGGCGCTTCGCCACCAAGGACGTGCTGGTCGAACACGTGGTGCGGCGCGAGTTCCGCCGGTATTTCGACCAGTTTCTCGTCGACATCGAGCAGGCCGGCACGGCCGCCGATCGCGTGGTCCTGGGCTTCGTGAGCTCGCTGCGCGCCATCCGCGACAACCCGCTGATCGGCGGCCTGATCGCCGTGGAACCCGACCTGCTCGTGCCCGCCATGATCACCGATGAGGGCCGGACCCTCGCCACCGTACGCCGGTTCGTCGCCGGCCAGCTTCGCCGCGAGCAAAACGCGGGGCACGTCTCCGGCGACCTGAACACCGACATCGTGGCCGAACTGATGGTCCGGATCTCCACCTCCTTCCTGACGATCCCCAGCCACGTCATCGACCTCGACGACGACGAGCAGCTGGCCGCGGTGGCCCGGCAGTTCCTCGTCCCCATGCTGGAACCGGTCCGCTCCCCGGACTGACCGCCGGGACCGCCGGGACGGCCGCGGGCGGTTTCACCCTCGTCTCCCCGCCTGATGAAGGGGCGGCCGTACGGTGTGACCCCGCGCTCCCGGCGGTCGTTCCGAGTTCGTCCGCGAATCAGGCTCCCGGGCGGAGCGCTCGGGAACCGGTGTGTCAGGTGGCCGGGGGAGCGGAGCTCTCGCGGACGACGAGGTCGGTGGAGAGCTCGACCCGGCTGGGCTCGGGGGACTCGCCGCGGGAGATGCCCAGGGCCATGCGGGTGGCGAGGAAGGCCATCTCCTCCAGGGGCTGGCGGACCGTGGTGAGCGGCGGCCAGGCGGACCTGGACAGGGGCAGGTCGTCGAAGCCGACGACGCTCAGGTCGTCGGGGACGCGCAGCCCGCGCTGCCTGGCGGCCTCGAAGACGCCGAAGGCCTGCAGGTCGCTGCCGGCGAAGATGGCGGTGGGCCGGTCGGGCAGCGAGAGCAGGGTGTGGCCGTGGTCGTGGCCGGAGCCGACGAGGAAGTCGCCGTGCAGGATCAGCGCGGGGTCGACCTCGACCCCCGCGGTCTCCAGCGCGGCCCGGTAGCCGTCTATGCGGGCGCGACTGCACAGCACGTCGGGCGGACCGCCGATCATGCCGATCCGGCGGTGCCCGAGCTCCAGGAGATGCCGGGTGGCGGTCAGGCCGCCCTGCCAGTTGGTCGCGCCCACCGAGGCCACGCCGGGGGCCGGCTCGCCCTCGGGGTCGACGACCACGAAGGGGATCGAGCGGGCGTTGAGCCGGTCGTACCGCTGCGCGGAGAGCCGGGAGCCGACGATGATCACACCGTCGGTGCGGCGGGCGGCCAGCCGGTCGAGCCAGTCGCGGCCGGGGCCCGCGCGGGTGTGCAGGACGGAGATCACGATGCTGGCCTCGGCCTCCGCGGCCGCGTTCTCCGCTCCGCGGATGAGCTCCATCGCCCACGGGCTCTCCAGCTCGGCGAAGATCAGGTCGATCAGGCCCGCCGGACCGTCGGCGCCGGTCGCGCGCCGGGTGTAACCGTGCTCGTGGAGAAGCCGCTCGACCCGCTTGCGGGTCTCCGGCGACACCTCGGACCTGCCGTTGATCACCTTGGAGACCGTGGGGGCGGAGACGCCCGCCTCCTCGGCGATGCGGGCGATGGTCACCCGGGGCTTACCTGGCATGCCCGGCAGCATATCCGAAACCTTTCGGGGAGTGGCCCGGTGATCCGGGAACACCCTTTCTCCCATTCCAGGGTGGTTCGCCGGGCACTCCGCCCATGCTCGCGCGTTCCCTCCGCACCCTGGCTGAAAAATTTTTGTGATCGGCAGAAATGTTCACCGCATCGCGCCGCAGGGGACGACGGGCCCTCCGGTCCGGGCGACGGCCCCCGCTACCGGGGCGGTTCCGCGGAGAGGGAACGCCCGGAAGCGGCGCCCGCCTCCCGCAGGGCGGTGAGGAGGGCGAGCGGTGTCGCGGCGGCCCAGGCCTGGGGGGAGGACGAGTGCGGGTAGGGCACCGGGTCGGGATGCTCGTCGCGCCCGTACCCGGCCATGACCTCGGGCAGCCGCCAGCCGTGCCCGGCGGCCGCCAGGACCAGGCCGTGGGCGACGGCCCGCGCCTGCTCGGTGAGCCCGCACCGCGCCAGGCCGAGCACGATGACGGCGTTGTCGTGCGGCCAGATGCTGCCCCGGTGGTAGGAGAGCGGGTGATAGGGGACCTGGCCCGAGGCGAGCGTGCGGATGCCGAAGCCGGAGAAGAAGTCCGGCCGCAGCAGCCGCAGGCCCACCGCCCGCTCCTCCTCCGGTGCCAGGATGCCGGACCACAGCAGGTGCCCGGCGTCCGAGGCGAGCGTGTCGACCTGCCGGCCCTCGCCGTCCAGGGCGAGCGCGGGGAAGGAGTGGCCGGGCATCCAGAAGTCGCGGCGGAAGCGGTCTCGCAGGTCCGAGGCGGCCTCCTCCAGGTCGGCGGCCCAGCGAGGGTCTCCCCACACCGTGCGGGCGAGCCGCGCCGTGCGGACCAGGGCGTCGTAGGCGTATCCCTGGACCTCGCAGACCGCCAGGGCGCCCTCGGCCCGCGCGCCGCCGGAGAAGCGGATGGCGTCGGCGGAGTCCTTCCAGTTCTGGTTGACCAGGCCGCCGCCCGCGCCGTCGGAGGTGTAGCGGAGGTATCCGTGCCCGCCGAGGCCGCCGTCACGGAACATCCACTCCACCGCCGCGCGCGCCTGCGGTTCGAGGCGCCCGGCCAGGCCGGTGTCGCCGGTGGCCGTGGCGTGGGCCTCCAGCAGCACCAGGAACAGCGGGGTGGCGTCGACGCTCCCGTAGTAGCGGCCGTAGGGAACCTGCCGGAAGTGCGCGAGCTCGCCGTGCCGCACCTCGTGCACGATCCTCCCCGGCTGCTCCAGGCGCGCCGGGTCGTCGCGCGTCCCCTGCACGGCGGCCAGGGCGAGCAGGGTGTCGGCGGCCAGGCCGGGCCGGTAGGGAAGGGCGAAGAGCGAGGTCAGCAGGGAGTCGCGGCCGAACAGGCTGAGAAACCACGGGATGCCGGCCGCGGGCACCCGCAGCGCCTCGCCGCCGGGGCCCGAGGTGGGGACGCGCAGCCGCGCCAGGTCGGCCAGCCCCTGCTCGCAGGCCCGGCCCAGATCCTCCCAGGTGGTGAGGTCGCGGGGACGGGGCCGTGCGCCGACGAACTCGCCGGTGTCGGCCTCCAGCCGTTTCCGCACGGTGCCGGGGGAACCGGGTGGGGACGGTTCCCCCGTACCGTGCGGGACGGCCAGGGCGGTGAGCCTCAGGTCGGCCGTGCCGTGGGCGGGCAGCGCGAACCGCCAGGTCAGAACGCGGGCAGTACCGTCGCCCTCACCGCTGCCGCCGTCACCGCCGCCACCGTCGCCGTCGGCCGGGCGGGTCCGGTGCGGCGGCGGCGCGGCGGCGACGGTGGTCCGCGAGGACCAGGTCTCACCGCGCCGGTAGTGGAAGGCGACCCCGTCCGGCGTGTCGCGCGCCGTGCGCAGCGCGCCGGGTTTCTCGTACGCGCGCTGGTCGGCGCGCAGCTCGAACTGGTCCGCGAAGTCGGCGTCCACGTGGAGTTCGAGCTCCACGACGGTGGGCTCGCCGCTGTTGCTCACCAGCCGGACGTGTTCGGTGAGGGCGCCCTCGGCCACCGCCTGCCGCCGGAAGACGGTGTAGGCGGGAGGGTGGTCGCGGGTGCCGGCCGGGGTGAGCACGCAGCCGTCGTCGGAGGAGGTCAGCAGCGTCAGCGGGACCGGTGCCGCGCCACCCGCGGTCAGCAGCCACCGGCTCAGGTGCCGGGCGTCCCTGACGAACAGCCCGTCCGTCGCGGGGCCCCGGGTGCCGTGCACGTCCCCGTGGGCGGTCACGGCGGCGAAGGTGCCGCTGTTGACCAGCAGGCGGCCGGTGCTCATCGGGCGGAGCCCTCCTCGCCGGACAGGTCTTCGGGCGCGCCGCCGGACCCGTCGTCCCCGGACGCGTGGAGCAGATCCAGGGCCAGGGCTGCGGTCCAGCTGAAGCGCCGGATGCCGCGCCCCTTTCCGGTGTACGGCTCCAGATACTCGGCGAACCCGGTGCGGTCGGCGGCGTCCAGGGTCTGCGCGCGCAGCCGGCGGGCCGCACCGGCCTCGCCGTGCCGCGCGAGGCCGCGGTGGATCAGCCAGGTCGTGTTGAACCAGCTGGGACCGCGCCAGTAGCGGTTGCCGTCGAACTCCTTCGCCGTGAGGTCGTAGCTGGGCACGAGATGGACCTGCCCCAGGCGGAAGCGCGGTCCGCGGGCGGTCCGCACCAGGGCCGCCGCGACGTCCTCCGGCAGACCGGGGACGATCAGCGGGATGAGCCCGGACACGCCGTACCCGGCGATGGGCTCGCCCGTCACCAGGTCGCGGGGGAGGAAGACGCCGGCGGCCGGGTCCCAGAGCCGGTCGAGCAGGGCGCCGGTCGCCGCCCCGGCCCGCCGCCGGTGCGCCCCGTCGTCCGCGCCGACCACCCGGGCGATCGCGGCGAGCGCGTGCTCGGAGGCGATGAGCAGGGCGTTGAAGCAGGGGTCCTCGACGGCGAAGGCGTGCGGGGTGCGCGCGTCGTCGTAGGCGTGGTCGCGGTAGGTCGCGGCCAGGCGCACGTACCGCGCGTAGTCCAGGTCGGTGGGCCGGTCGGCGGGGGAGCCGTGGTCGAGGTCGGCCCGGCGGAAGGATTCCCGCGGCGCGGGTTCGACCCTGGCCAGTGCCGCGTCCCAGCTCGGGCTGTTGTCCAGCCCCGGCTCCCACGGGTGCGTCACCGCGGCCAGCCCGCCGCCGCCCAGGTCCCTGGAGGTGGCCAGGTAGCGGTGCCAGGCGGCGAGCCGGGGGTAGACGCGCGGCAGGAAACCGCGGCGCCGCGATTCCGCGGGGTCGGCGAGGTGCACCAGCCAGGCGGCCAGGGCGTGAACGGGCGGCTGGACGATGCCGGACGTCTCGACGGTGGAGGGCGCGCCCGCGACCCGGTCCGTGCCGGAGGAGCGCCAGAAGTCGGGGCTGGGGAAGTAGGCCCCGAGCGGTACGGATGGGTTGAAGACGATGTGCGGGATCCGGCCGTCGCCCCACTGCGCGCCCAGCAGCGTCTCCAGCTCGCGCTGGGCCCGGCGTGGGGCGACGTGGCGCAGCCCGATGGCGACGAAGGCCGAGTCCCAGCTCCACTGGTGCGGGTACAGGGCGCGCGAGGGAACGGTCGCCGCCCCGGTCCAGTTGCCGAGCAGGACGTGGGTGGCGGCCCGGCGCAGGTGGTCCCGGCGGCCGGTGCCGGGGGCGGCGGCCGCTTCGAGGAGCGCCGTCATCCGGCGGGCCGATGCGGGAGGGAGGCGCGCCGCAGGAAGGGCGGGATCGAGCGCACGGCCTGGACCGGGTCCCCGGTCGTCCGGCACTCGACGGCCAGGTAGCCGTCGTAGCCGGCGGCGTCCAGGGCGCCCAGCCAGGCGGGCCAGTCGAGGTGGCCCGCTCCGGGCTGCATGCGGTTGGAGTCGCTGACCTGGGCGTGCCCGATCAGGGACGCGACGGCGAGGATGGCGGCCGAGGGGTCGGCCTCCTCGATGTTCATGTGGTAGCTGTCGATGCCGATGCGGACCGAGTCCAGGCCGACGGCGCGGATCAGGTCGGCGGCCTGCTCCAGCCGGTTGACCATGTGGTCCTCGTAGCGGTTGAGCGGCTCCAGGAAGAGCGTGACGCCCTCGGAGCGGGCGTGCTCGCCCAGCTCGGCGAGCCCTTCCAGCAGCACCTCGCGGTCCCGCTCCTCGCCGCGCGGCGGGTCGAACGGAGGCAGCCGCCGCGAGAACATGCCGTACGAGGCGGGGGTCTGGGCGCCGAGCCCGCCGAGCTCGCCGATGACGGACAGCTGTGACTTCATCTGCTCGATGGCGTCACGGCGCAGGTCGTCGTCGAAGGCGCCGAAGAAGTGGAGCATGTCCACGCACACGGTCGGCATGACGACACCGTCGGCCCGGGCCTTGCGCAGCTCGGGCAGCCGGTCGCGGAAGTGGAGGCCACCCTTGCCACGCAGCTCGACGGCGTCGTAGCCGGCGTCCTGCGCGAACTCCCACTTCTCCTGGAGTGTCTCACCGGGGAGCAGCTGCTCCTGGCAGGCGATCTTGAACATGTTCGTCAGCCCTCTCAGAACTCCAGGACGACCTGGAGCGCGTCGGCGGGACGCTCATCCAGGAGGACGTATGCCTCGGCCGCGTCGGCGACCGGTACGACGTGGCTCACCAGTGACTTCACGTCGACCTGTCCCTCGGCGACGAGCCGCAGGAAGGTCCGCTGGAGCCGGTCCACGCTCCAGCGCCCGGCGAGCTGCGGCGGGACCCCGCCGATCTGGGAGGAGACGAGCTGCACGCGGTTGTGGTGGAACTCGTCACCGAGCCGCAGCCCCACGCCGTCGCCCTGGTAGAAGCCCGAGGCGACGACGCGCCCGCCCACGGCGACCGAGCGGACGGCCTCGTGCAGGGCCGGGTACGTGCCGCTGATCTCGATGGCGACGTCGGCGCCGAGCCCGCCGGTGGCCTCGCGGATCAGCTCCGCGACGGTGTCGGTGCGCGCGTTCAGGGTGCGGACGGCACCGTACTCCGCCGCTTTGGCGAGCCGGGAGCCGAGCGTGTCGACGGCGGTGACGCGGGCGCCGCTCAGCTCCGCCAGCCGGGTGGTGAGCAGGCCGATCACACCCTGGCCGAAGACGGCGACGTCCTCGCCGAGGTGGATGTCACCGGCGAGGACGGCGTTGTACGCGATGGCCCCGACCCGGGCGAAGGCGCCCGCGAGCGGGGCGAGCCCCGAGGGGAGGGCGTGGCCGACCATCCGCTCGACGGGGACGACGCCCTCGCCGCGGTGTCCCCAGATGCCCCACACCACCTCGCCGGTTTCCGGCAGTCCGGGCGTGCCCGCGAGTTCGGGGGAGACCTCGACGACCTCGCCGACCTCGGAGTAGCCCCAGCCCGCCACCGGGTAGGAGATGCCGGGCCCCGCGTCGCGGAAGATCCTGGCCTCGGGGTCCCAGGTGCGGGTCAGGTAGGGGTTGGTCCCCCGGTAGGCGGTGAGCTCGGTGCCCGCGGAGATGCCGGAGTACAGGGTCCGGACGCGCAGGTGGCCGGGAGGCAGCGGGGGTGATTCGGCGGTGGCGACCTCCACCTGGCGGGGGCCGGTGAACTGGACGACGCGTTCCACGGAAGCTCCGGAAGATCGTTTTTGTGTATCTGTTGGTCAGATATGGCTGGCTTCTGTCGAAGATAGTCCAAACTTAGGTCTTGTCAATAAGCAAAAGTGGTGCTCTGATGCATCACGTACGTAACACGGCGGCAGTGAGGAAGATCTATGCGCAGGCGGTCTCGAAGGTCGAGGACACTGGCGGCCGCTGTGGCCGCCGCGCTGGGGATCGGGCTGATGTCCGGTTGCGCGCGGGGTGAGAGCGCTCCGGACAACAGGATCACGGTCTGGAGCCTGGAGAACCTCACCCCACGCGTCGAGGCGACCAAGAAGATCGTCGCGGCGTTCGAGAAGGAGAGCGGCGTCCAGGTCGAGCTGGTCGGCATCGACGAGGGCCAGCTGCCGCAACTGATCATGTCCGCGGCGGCCGCGGGAACTCTTCCCGACGTCATCGGCGGCGTCCCGCTCGCCCCGGTCTGGCAGATGTACACCAACGGCCTGCTCGACACCGCCGCCGCGGGCAGGATCGTCGAGAGGCTCGGCGCCGGGACCTTCAACCGCAACGCGCTGACGCTGACCGACGACCGGTCCACCCGGCTCAGCGTTCCCAGCGACGCCTGGATGCAGATCCTCGTCTACCGCAAGGACCTGTTCGCCAAGGCGGGGCTCGCCGTCCCCGACTCCTACGACAGCATGGTCCAGGCAGCCAAAACCCTGAACGGCGCCGGCAACAGCGGCATGTCGCTCGCCACCGACCCGAGCGACGTCTTCACCCAGCAGAGCTTCGAGGACATCGCGCTCGCCAACGACTGCCGCCTCGTCGGTGCCGACGGCCGGGTCGGCCTCGACAGCCCCCAGTGCGTCCAGGCCTTCACCACCTACCACCAGCTCGCGGCCGACTACGGCGCGGCCGGCACCCAGAGCGTGGACTCGACCCGCGCCACCTACTTCGCCGGCCGCTCCTCGATGATCGTCTGGTCCACCTTCCTGCTGGACGAACTGGCCGGCCTGCGCGCCGACGCCCTGCCCAGCTGCGAGCAGTGCGCCGCCGACCCGCAGTACCTCTCGGAGAACAGCGGGGTCGTCACCGCCCTGAAGGGCTCGGACGGCGCGCGGCCCGCGCAGTTCGGGGAGATCGCCTCCTGGGTGGTCACCCGGACCGCCGAGACCGCGGCCGCGGAGAAGTTCGTCGAGTACATGATGAGCGGCGGGTACGAGGACTGGTTCGGCATGGCGGCCGAGGGCAAGATCCCGGTCCGCGATGGCACCGCCGAGGAGCCCGACAGATACCGCAAGGCCTGGCGGGCCAGCGACATCGGCGTCGACACCAGGAAGCCCATGCAGTCCGTCTTCTCCGCCGAACTCCTCGACGCGCTCGCCGCGGGCGTCAGCGACATGAAGCGCTGGGGCATCACCGAAGGCCAGGGCGCGCTGGTCGGCGCGACGATCGGCGAGCTGCCCATCCCCAAGGCGGTCGGCGCCATGACCTCCGGCCAGATCTCCCCCGGCGAGGCCGCCAAGGAGGCCGCCGAGGAAGTCAGGGCCCTGCAGAAGTCCCTTCAGTGAGCCGTCCCCGGTTCCGTCCCCCTAGGAAGCCGTGATGAGCACCGTGCAAGACGCCGAGCAGCGCCCGTCCCCCGCGCCGGACCCCGGGCGGCGGTCCGGGCCGCGCCGAACCCTCACCCTGGCCCAGCGTGAGAACCGCGCCGGGATGACCTTCGTCTCACCCACCGTCCTGGTGGTCGCGGTCGTGGTCGTCCTGCCCATCGCCTGGACCGTGCTGCTCGCCTTCCAGCACGCGCGGCTGGTCGACATCCAGAGCATGGACTTCCTGTCCAACTGGACCCTGGACAACTTCGGCGAGGTCTTCACCTCGCCCGGCTTCTGGACCTCGCTCTGGACCACCCTGGTCTACACGGCGGGCAGCACCGTCGGCTCGATCCTGCTCGGGCTGGTCGCCGCACTCGCCCTGCGCCGGCCGTTCCGCGGCCGGGCGCTGTTCCGCGGCTCGATGCTGCTGCCCTACGTCGCGCCCGTGGTGGCCGTCACGTTCGTCTGGGAGATCGCCCTCAGCCCGCAGTTCGGCATCGTCAACGAGTGGGGCGGCAAGCTGTTCGGCTGGGACGAGCCGCTGGCCTTCCTGTCGACCCGCTCGCACGAGGTCTCCATCCTCGGCTGGCAGGTGGAGCTCCCGCTCGCCCTGCTCACCGTCATCGCCTTCGAGATCTGGCGCTACTTCCCGTTCGCCTTCCTCTTCCTGCTGGCCCGACTCCAGGCCGTCCCCGCGGGGATAGAGGAGGCCGCCACCGTGGACGGCGCCACGCACACCCAACGCTTCCGCCACATCCTGCTGCCCCAGCTGATGCCGGTGATCGCGCTGCTGTCGGTGCTGCGGTTCATCATGACGTTCAACAAGTTCGACGACGTCTATCTCCTCACCGGAGGCGGCTCCGGCACCGACGTCGTCGCCGTGCGGGTCTACGACTTCCTCACCGCCCGCTACGACGTGGGGGCGGCGGCCGCGCAGGCCCTGGTCCTGGCGGTCATCCTCGCCGTGCTGCTCGGGATCTACTTCAAGTTCTTCGCCAAGAGGGTCCAGGAGGAGGCGTCATGAGCCGCGCACAGACCGAACAGAGGATCTTCGGGGTCCTGCGCTGGATCGTGATCGTTTTCCTCGCGATCATCACCCTGTTCCCCTTCTACTACATGCTCGTCCTCTCGGTGAAGCCGATCGACCAGCTGCTGCTCGACCCGGGCCGGATCTGGGTGGACCTGTCCGAGCTCACGTTCAGCACGTACCAGAACGTCCTGCAGTCGGTCGACGACGGTGGCCAGGGGTTCGTGAGGATGCTCGGCAACTCCGCGCTCGTCGCCCTGGCCACCGTGGCGCTGACCCTGCTCGCGTCGGTGCCCGGCGCCTACGCCGTCAGCCGGCTCAGGTTCTTCGGCGGGCGCCAGGTCAGCGCGGTGTTCCTGGCCGTCTACCTCTTCCCCGCCACCCTGCTGGCGGTCCCGCTGTTCGTGATGTTCGCCAGGATGGGCCTGCAGGGCAGCCTGTTCGGGCTGGTCATCGTCTACATCGCGCAGACCGTGCCGGTCTCCATCTACATGCTGAAGAACTACTTCGTCACCATCCCCAAGAGCGTCGAGGAGGCCGCCGCGCTGGACGGCTGCTCGCGGCTGCAGACCGTGCGCCGGATCGTGCTGCCCCTGGCCGCGCCCTCGCTCATGGCGACCGGCCTGTACGTTTTCATGATCGCCTGGAACGAGTTCCTCTTCGCCCTGCTCTTCCTCGCCGCGGTCCCCGACAGCTGGACGGTCTCGCTGGGCCTGCAGCAGCTCGCCAACGGCATCGAGGTTCCCAAGACCGTTCTCATGGCGGGGTCGGTGGTCCTCACGATTCCCGTGGTACTTCTTTTCTACGCCGCTGAGAGACTCCTTACCGAAGGCCTCACCAGCGGTGCGGACAAGGGCTAGGCAAGGAGAGACACACCGGATGGCAACCCCCTGGAGCACCGCGGGCCACCTCCTGGAGCTGGTTCGCACCGGACAGGCGCGCACCCGGGGCGAGCTCCAGCGCGTCACCGGCCTGTCCCGCTCCACCGTCGGCCAGCGACTCGACCAGCTCTTCGACGCGGGGTGGCTGCGCGCCGTCCCCGGCGGGCAGTCGACCGGGGGGCGCCCCTCCAACCTGCTGGAGTTCGACACCCGGCACGCCGTGGTCCTCGCCGCCGACCTGGACGCGACCCACGCCCGCGCCGCCGTCATGGACCTGGCGGGCGAAGTCCTGGCCGAGCGCGCCGAGGCCCTGCCGATCGAGGACGGCCCCGAGATCGTCCTCGACCGGCTCGGCCTGTGGTTCGCCGATCTGCTGACCGCGACCGGGACCGCTCCAGAGGCGGTCTGCGGGGTGGGCCTGTCACTGCCCGGACCCGTCGACACCTCGTCGGGAAGGGTCGTACGACCGCCGATCATGCCGGGCTGGGACGGCTACCCGGTTCCCGAGCGGATGCAGCGCGCGCTCGCCGGGCACGCCGGGGTGGACGCCGCCGTCCCCGTCCTGGTCGACAACGACGCCAACCTGATGGGACTGGGCGAGCAGCGCCACTCGTTCGCCGACTGCTCCGCGTTCGTCCTGGTCAAGGTCTCCACCGGCATCGGCGCCGGTGTCGTCGTCGACGGCAACGTCTTCCGCGGCATCGACGGCGGCGCCGGAGACCTCGGCCACATCCGCCTGCACGACCAGTCGGAGGCCCGCTGCATGTGCGGCTCGTACGGCTGCCTGGCCGCCGTCGCCAGCGGCCGCGCCCTGGCCGGGCAGCTGGCCGCCCTCGGCGTGCCCGCCCAGTCGGGCGCGGACGTCCGTGCCCTCCTCGACGCGGGTTCCCCCGACGCCGGGCGCCTGGCCCGCGAGGCCGGACGGCGCTGCGGGGAGGTGCTCGTCACCGTCGTCACCCTGCTCAACCCCGGCGTCCTGATGATCGCCGGAGATCTGGCGGAGACCCACTTCGTCACCGGGGTACGCGAGCTGCTCTACCAGCGCGCCCTGCCCCGGGCCACGCGCAACCTGCAGGTCGTCACCTCCCGGCTCGGCGACCGCGCCGCGCTCGCCGGCGCCACCGCGATGGTGGTCGAGCACCTGTACGCACCCGACCAGGCCGACGCCCGCCTGGCGACCCGCCCGCACCACCGCTCACCCGTCGGAGACCACTCATGAACAGCATCGCGCCCGTCGAGGTCGGCCTGATCGGCGCCGGCCCGTGGGCCCGCACCATGCACGCCCGGATGCTGGCCGCGGGCCCGGAGACCCGCCTCTCCGCCGTCTGGGCGCGCCGCGACTCCGCCGCCAGGGAGATCGCCGAGCCGTACGGGGCGGTCGTCGCCGGCACGCCGGAGGAGCTGTTCGACCGGTGCGAGGCCGTCGCGTTCGCGGTGCCCCCCGCCGTCCAGGCGGACCTCGCCGTGCGCGCGGCCAAAGCGGGCAAGGCGGTGCTGCTGGAGAAGCCGCTGGGGCCCGATCTCGCGTCGGCGCGCGCGGTGGCGGAGGCCGTCGCGGTGGCGGGCGTCGTCTCGCAGATGGTGCTGACCAAGCGCTACCACCCCTCCACCCGCGACTTCCTGCGCCGCGCGGCGCTGCTGGAGACGACCGGTGCCCGCTCGTGCTACCTGCACGGCGCCTTCCTCGGCGGGGAGTTCGCCACCGGCTGGCGGCTGGAGCAGGGAGCCCTGCTCGACCTCGGCCCGCACCTGCTGGACCTTCTGGAGGCGGCGATCGGTCCCATCACCGGCATCCGGGGGACGGGCGACCCGCGCCGCTGGGTGGAGCTGACCTGCGAGCACGAGAACGGCGCCGTCAGCCAGGCGTCCCTGTCGGGCAGCGTCCCGCTGTCTCGGGCACGCACCCGGATCGAGCTGTTCGGACCGGAGGGGGAGCTCGCCTTCGACACCTCCGGCATCGACCACGAGGAGTGCTGGCCCATCCTGCGCGCCGAGTTCGCCGCCGCCGTGCGGTCGGGCCGCTCGGGCGAGCTGGACGCGGCCAGGGGCCTGCGCCTGCAGGAGCTGATCGACGCCGCGACACCGCGCTGACCGCGGTCACCTCCGCCGTGCCGTCCGGGAGGTCGCCGGGGTTTTCTGCCGTGCCGTCCGGGAGGTCGCCGCGGCCGTCCGCCGCGCCGCCCGGAAGATCGTCGGGTCGCCCGCCGCACCGGCCACGCCCACCGTGCCCGGCCGGGTGAAGAAAAGGTCGTGCCGGTTCGTATAGCTCTGGCAATATGGATCCACGACCGGAGCTTTACATGGATGCATGGGAGCCGCGGTGAGCGATGACCTCGACGCGCGGGGGGCGGGCCTGCCGGCCGAGGCGCACGCGTTCCCGGATTCCGCCACCATCCGCCGCGTCACGGCGAGAGACCTCGCCACCCTTCCCGCCGCGCGCCGGGCCCTCCCGTACGGGCCCCCGCCCAAGTCCGGGGGGCGGGCGCCGGTCCGTGCCATCGGAGACGCGTGGCCGGACCCGGCCGGAATCGGGACGGCCGCGAGCGTCCTGAAGGCGCCCAGAAAGAACGTTGATCGGCGGCGTTTCCTCTCCCCTTCCCTTCCTGAACAGTTATTTACTTACCACAAGAACAAGGGGATTCTATTTATATAGTTCCATACAGGCTCGGAAGGGAGATTCGGCATGGCTGGGGATGAGGTCACGCGGTTGCGTGCCCTGCGGGCGGAGATGACCGGCACCGACGGCGAAGCCGGGTGGCGCCAGGCTCTCACCCAGGCGATCCTGGGCCGGTGCGCCGACGAGGGCGCCCCGGGCACCGCGAACCCGGTGGATCTCGACGAGGCGGCCGAGCACGCGGCCTGGCTCCTCGCCCACGACTGCGACCAGTGGTCCTTCGCCCTGGTGGGACGGGTGCACGAGGTTCGCTGGGAGGCCTTGGGCGACCCCGCCGATCGTGACGTCGCCATCACCATGCTCTCCGAGGCGGACGACCTCCGCGAGGAGAACGCCTGGTTCAGCACCGCCGACCACGAGGCCCTGGCCGAGTTGCTGCTGAGCCGCCACGCCGACCGGGGCGTGCCCTACGACCTGGACCTGGCGGTCGACCGGCTCAAGGTGGCCCTGCGCGAGTGCGACGACCGGTGGTCGGCCCTCTACCTGCGCTACCGGCTGGGCACGACGCTGGCCCTGCGCGTCACCCGTCCGGGCGCGGGCCACGCGGATCTCGGCGAGGCCGTCGCCCTGCTCGAAGACGTGCTCCCCGACCTGCCGGAGGGTGACCCGGCCACGCACCAGGCGACGTTCGCCCTGGGCGGGCTCCTGCGGAGCAGGGGACTCGCCGACGGCAACGCCGCCGACCTGGAGCGGGCGGCGGGGCACTTCGGCCGGTTTCTGGAGGCCACTCCCGACGACGACCCGCTCTGGCCGAAGGCGGCGCACGACCTGGCCAGCACGCTCACCCACCTCGGCGAGACGTCGGGAGATCCCGCGCCGCTGGGCCGCGGCCTGAGTCTCCTGGCCAGGATCCACGCCACCGCCGACAGGAAGGCCGCCGTCGGAGCCGCCTGGGATCTCGCCCTCGCGCTGGCGACGCGCTCGGAGAGCCCCGGCGGGTCGCCCGCCGACCTCGACGCGGCCGTCGAGTGGACCCGCCGCGTGCTCGGCGAGCCGGGTCTCGCCGAGCGCAGGGAGAGCCCCACCGTGGCCGGCTGCCACTCCTACCTGGGCGTCCTGCTCATCGTGCGGAGCCGGACCGGCCTGACGGCCGACCTCGGCGACGACGGCGCCCTGCTCGCCCTCCGCCTCCGCCGGCGGCTCTCCCCGAGAGGGCAGGACGACCTGGACGCCGCGCTCCGGCACCTGGAGGCGGCCGTCGTGCTCGATCCCGGCGACGCCGGATCCGCCGTCCTGCTCGGCCTGGTGCGGCTGGCGGGCGCCGCCGGGCCGGCCGACCGCGCGGCCGCTCTCCTGGAACGCGCCGCCGCGCGGCTGGCATCCGGCGATCCCGTGCGGTCCCGCCTCGGAGGGCTGGCCGTCCTGCTCCGCTCCGAGCCCGTCCCCGAGGCCCGGCCCGGACACGACAGCCTCGTCGAGCACCTCGCCAGGGCCGTGGCCGGCCTCGACATCGGTCACCCGTTCCGCCCCGCCGTGCTCGCCGCGCTGGAAAGCGAGTCCGCCCGCTCCGTCACCTCGATCTGACAACGGGCACCGGTCACGGACCCGCGGATGACCTCGGCGGCGACCCCGGCCCCCGCGCCCTGGGCGTCTCTCTCGCGCGGGACGCCCCGATGCACCCCCGCCCAAAGGGGCTCTTCCACCTGCTCGCCCCGGCGCACGAGACGCCCCGGGCGCTTCGCGAGACGAGGCTTCCGGGGCGGTCGCGGGACGGGGCCCTTCAGGGCATGGGGTGAGCGGCCCGGCGTGGCGGGCCGCTCAGTCCTCCTCCCAGAGGCGGTCCTCCGGGGTGCTCGACGGGGGCTCGCCCACCCGCGTGGCCACGGACCGCGCCTCGGCCAGCAGCGGGTGCCCGTCACCCAGGGGCGGGCGGCCGTGGGCCAGCGGGCGGCGGTCGAGCAGCGGCATCAGGAGGGGCGCCACCTCCTCCACCCTGCCCGAGGCCATCCGGCACAGCGCGAGGTCCAGCCGCCCGGCGAGGACCAGCGGGTGCGAGGCGTCCAGCACGTCCTCGCCCATGGCGACGAGCGCCGCGCTCGCGGCGTCCGCCCCGTCCTCGTTCCCGAGGGCGTACGCGGCGCGGGCGCTCAGCAGCAGCCGCTCCGCCTGCCCGGGGAAGTCGTCGTCCATGCCGCGCTCGTCCTTGGCGAGGGACGCGAGCACCCGCGCCGCGCCGGTCGCGTCGCCGAGGGCCAGCTGCGCGGCGGCCTGGGCGCGCCGCACCGGCCGCTCGGGAGGGAGCGTCCGCAGGGCTGCGAGCGCCCGGGCGGGCTCGCCCGACGCGGTGAGCGCCATGGCGCGGACCAGCGCGGCCTCGGCGCCCAGCCGGGGCGACACCTGCCGCGCGAACCACTCCGTGGTGACGATGACCCCGGTGAGCAGCCGCACCGCCTGCGCGGGGAATCCCGCGGTCAGCTCGATCTCCGCCAGGCGCACCGTGTCGTACTGGGGCCAGTAGCCCTCGGGCGGCAGGTGCTGCGTCCGCAGCCGGAGCGCCTCGGTCAGGTGGTGACGAGCCTGCGCGGGCTGGCCCGCCGCGAGCAGCGCCTCGGCGAGGGTCACCCTGGCCGAGGCGGTGTTGACGCTGTCGGAACCGAGGCGCTGCTCGCGGTCGGCCAGCGTCGCCTCGGCCACGGTCACGCCGGTGACGATCCGGCCCGCCCGGGAGGCGGCCCTGGCCATCGCCTGCCGGGTGAGCGTGAACCGCCGCCACGCCGGGGTGACCCCGACGGCGGGGACGCCCTTGGCCCGCTGCTCGCTCACCTCCCGCAGCTCGCACAGGCCCTCGCCGGGACGACCGGCCTCCACCAGCACCTCGGCGAGGTTGTGCCGCGCCCGCAGGCTGAGCGACGTCACGTCCGCGGGGACGGGAAGCTCGCCCGCCACCCGCAGCGATCGCTCGAAGCAGGACCTCGCGCCCGGCAGGTCGCCCAGGCGCAGCAGGGCCACGCCCTGCCTGCTGGTCACGTCGCACAGGGTCCGCGGGTCGGAGTGGTCGGCCGACAGCAGGCCCGCCAGCTCCTCGCCGACCTCCGCCGCCCGCGCCAGCAGGGGACTGCTGTCGAGCAGGACCTGCAGGACCACCTCCAGGGCGCGAACCCTGGCACGGCCGCCGGAGCCCATCCGCTCGGTGAGCTCGACGGCCCGTTCGGCGGTGTGCAGCCGTTCGGCCCACTCCCCGGCAGGCGGGAGCAGGTCGCGGGCGAGCCAGTGCGCGCAGAGCGCGGCCGCCTGCCGGTCCGCCGGTCCCTCGGGATCGTCGGCCATCGACCGGAAGGCCAGCTCCGACAGGCGCTCGGCGCTCGCCGCGGCCCATCCCTCGGACGGGACGCCGATGGTCAGCGCGGCGAGTTCCAGCCGTGGCGCCAGATACCGCGCGTACGCGGTGACGCGGCCCTCCCACCCCGCGGCGGCCGTGGCGCCGTAGACCTCCGTCATCTCCCACACCGGCTGGCTCTGCCCGGCCGACGGGCGCTTCTCCGAGGTGGAGATGTCGCCGATGCCCAGGCGCACCTGGGCCAGCATGAAGCGCTCGACCTGGTGGAAGCGCGCCACCTTGCGCAGCGCCGCCGTGACCAGGCGTTGCGCGTCGAGCAGGGAGTGCGGCGGCTCCGGCGCGCCGTCGCCGGAGGCGAACTCGTCGAAGGCGTGCTTGACCGCCAGGGCCACCAGCACGCGCCGGCTCCTGACCTCGTTGTACAGCCAGACGGCGCTGCGGCCCCTCTCGCCCTCGGTGCCCCGTGGCAGCCGCACCCGCTCCGCGACGTCCTCGGCCCTCACCTGGTGGTAGTCGCCGCTCCGGAAGGCGTCGGCCGATGCCGCCGCGATGGCCGCGAGCCTGCGTTCCTGTGCCGACACCTTTCCACCCCCTTCAGATCACTGCGCATGAATGTATCTCACTATGGTTCGGCGAATCTTAGGTTGGTGAGTTGACTATCGCAATGGATGTCGCGGTCTCATTGATCGGATCGCGGCCGGGACGCCGGACGGCCGCGCCGGCTCACCGGTGCCGGGAGCCCGGCGGTCAACAGAGGTGATCACGCGTGAGATCGACATCGTACGCGTCGGCGCCGGGCGATCCGGCGGGGACCGAGCGGGGATTGAGCGGGGACCGAGCGGGCCGAGCCCGCTCGGCCCCGGGCCGGTACGGGCACGGCGACCGCGTCGTCCACGGGCGGAGCGACCGCGTCGCCTACGAGCACGGCGACCGCGTCGTCTACGGGCGAGGCTCGTTTCCGGAGCCCTGGCGGCGCCTGCGCACGGTCTCCACGAGCGTCCTGGCGACCGCGATGGTCGCCGCGCCCGCGGCTCCCACCAGGGGTTCCCACTCCTCGGCGGCCGTGGGGCCGGGGTCGGGGTGGACGGGGCCCGCCCGCCCGGCACGGACGGCCTCCAGCTGCGCGGCGAACGCCAGCCCCAGGAAGAGGGCGATCGAGCTGAGGAACGACCACAGCAGCAGCGCCATGACGGCCGTGAGCGGTCCGTACGTGGCGCCGAAGGTGCCGCTGCTCTCGGTGTAGAAGGCCAGAAGGAGAGTGAACACCGTCCACAGGACGAGCGAGACCAGGGCGCCGAACGCCAGCCAGGTGTGACCCGGCTGCCTCCTGCGCGGCGCGGCGCGGAACAGCACCGAGGTCGACAGCAGCGCGAGGAGGAAACCGAGCGGCCAGCGCACCAGGTTGAACGCCTCCGTGGCCCCGTCGTTCCAGTCGTATACCTGCGCCAGGGCCCTGCTGATGGCGCCGCCACCGACCATCACCACGAAACCGGCGGTCATGAAGGCTCCGGCCGTCAGGGCCATCAGCAGGGCCCTGGCGTACTTGCGATGGAACGGCCGGTCCCGCTCGACGCCGTATATACGGTTCGCCCCCCGCTCCACCTGGGCCATGGCGCTGGTCAGCGAGAACAGGGCGGTGGCGAGGCCGAGCCAGAGCGCGAGGGCGCCTCCGGTACGGCCCGCCTGCCGGTGGCTGTCGGAGAGCACGGACTTGACCGCGTCCACCCCCGCTCCCGGCGCGAGGCGGCTCAGGACCAGCTCCAGCACCTCGCCGAGATGCTCCTGGTTGACCACCGAGCTCAGCCCGACCAGCGCGATGGCGCCGGGGATGATCGACAGGCAGATCTGGAAGGCCAGGGCCCTGGAGTTGGTCAGGCCCTCGCCGTACCTGAACCTGGCCACGGAGTCGCGGACCAGGTGCCAGCGGCCGTATTTGCGCAGGGCCGCCCACGCGTGGTCGGCGGAGAGCTCTTCACCGTTCATGGTCCGCGTCTGCGGGACCTTCGTCGCTGTTCCCATGTCGGACGGCCCGCTACCCCGGAAGTGACGTCACGAACAAAACATCCCCGACTGTGGTCGACGCCACTGGATAAACGGCCGATTCTGGGTAGGGCGGGTGCATGGCTGAATTCCTTACGGACATCAAGGAGCTCCGGGCACGGGCGCGCCAGGAGATCGACAAGGGTCCCATCACGTCCGCCTACGGAGCGGATCTGCCCCGGGTCATCCAGGTGTGCAACGAGGCCCTGGCGACCGAGCTGGTCTGCGTGCTCCGCTACAAGCGGCACTACTACACCGCCTCGGGCATCCACGCCGGGGTGGTGGCCGCGGAGTTTCTGGAGCACGCCGCCGAGGAGCAGGAGCACGCCGACCGCCTCGCCCAGCGCATCGTCCAGCTCGGCGGCGAGCCGGACTTCAACCCCGAGACGCTGGCCGCGCGCTCGCACGCCGAGTACGACGACAGCCTCGACCTGATCGAGATGGTCAAGGAGGACCTGGTCGCCGAGCGGATCGCGATCGCCTCCTATACCGAGATCGTCAACTGGCTCGGCAACGACGACATGACCACCAGACGCGTCTTCGAGGACCTGCTGGCACAGGAAGAGGAACACGCCGACGACCTGAAGAGCCTGCTGGAGAGACTTCCCGGCGCTCTGAACGGCCAGGACTCGAGGGCCCAGGGCTGAACGTCCGGCACCGGGGACCGGGACCCGCTCCAGGGGCCGGGACCGAGCCGCCGGGGCCGGTCGGGTGGAAAGGCCGGGACCGAGCGGCCGGGACCGAGCGGCCGGCGGCCGCCATACGGGACTCGGCTCGAACGGGACCGGACCGCCAGGACGCGAACGGCGGGCAGGTCCTGGCCGCGCGGCGGTCCGGCCGGTCAGCCCGTCGTGCAGGACACCCCGGGGTCAGGGGATTCCGTCCCCGAGGCGATGAAGCCGAAGGTCGCGGTCGTGCCGGGAGCCAGCGAGCCGTTCCAGGCGGCGTTCCGCGCCGAGACGGCGGCTCCCGACTGGGTCACCGTCGCGTTCCACGCCTGGCTGATCTGCCGCCCGGTGAACGTCCAGTTCGCCGTCCAGCCGGTGACGGCGGCCGGGCCGGTGTTCTTGACGGTCACCTCGCCCTGGAAACCGCCCGGCCACTGGCTGGCCGTCCGATAGGCGGCCGTGCAACCGCCGCCCGCCGTGGGCGTGACGGTCGGCGTCGGGGTGGGGGTGATCGTCGGGGTCGGCGTGCCGGTCGGCCCGGAGCCGAGCAGGGCCGTCAGCGCGGGGAACCACCGGTCGGCCATCTTCTGGTCGCCCGACGCGTTGGGGTGCACCCCGTCATAGGTGTCGTACGCGGTGCTGAAGCCCGTCCACTGGTCGACCACGACCACCGGTGACCGCGCGGTGGTCTTGCCCGCGGCCCAGCCGGGAATCGCCGCGTTGAGCGCGGAGACCCGCTGCGCGCACTCGCCGCACGTGCTCGGGTTCATGGGGATGATCTGGGCGACGAGGACCTTCGTGTCGGGGTTGCTCTGCCGCATCTGGTCCACCAGCTTGCCGTACGCGGACAGGATGGTGGCGGTCGGGCGGTTGCTCCAGGCGTCGTTGGTACCGAAGTGCATCAGCACGATGTCGGGTTTGGCCGTCGCGAGCCAGCCGGGGAGCTGGTTCTGGTCGGCGACGTTGGTGACCAGTGCTCCGCCGTGCCCCTCGTTGTCCCCGTCGTGCGCGACACCGCAGCCCTGCGGCGGCAGGGTGCCGACGAAGTCGATGCCGGTGTGGCCGGCGTTCACGAGGCGGTTCCATAGGAGGGCCCGCCAGCATCCGGGGGAGCCGGTGATGGAGTCCCCGAGCGGCATGATCCTGGTGGCCGCCGCCCGAGCGGGGACCGCGGTGCCCGCGAGGAGGAGTCCCAGGGCCACGACCGCGGTCATCGCGGCCGCCAGAACCGTCAGAACCGTGCCGCTTCCGCGTGCCGTGCTTCGCATCTTCGCTCCCGCCTCGGTGGGGGCCGATGCTAGGCGCCCCGGGTGGGGGCGGGAAGCCACCCGCCCACCACGGAGGGCCTGACCTGCGCGACCGGCACCGGCCGGGGTGTAACTTTCACCCGGCCTCGACCGTGCGGTTCCCCTCGCCTTCCGCGCGGTTTCCCTCGCCTTTTATGCGGTCCTCTCGCCTTCCGCGCGGTCCTCTTCGTCTTCCTCGCGGTCCTTCTCGCCTTCCATGCGGGCTCGCGTGCTTTCCATGCGGGCTCGCGTGCTTTCCATGCGGGCTCGCGTGCTTTCCACGCGGACTCGCGTGCCTTCCACGTGGGCCCGCGCCGAGACCTCGGCCACCCGGCGAGGGCCGGACAGCGACCGGGGGTGGGACGGTGGCCGGGTGGCCCGTGGTTGGACGGCGGCACAACGGATCAGGTCCGGTTCGTCGCCGAGACCGAAGAAGCGCGGGGAAGCGGCCCCTAACGTTCGGATACGCCTCGCCTTTCCCCAGTGACCTCCTCAATGGCCGCCCGTCCCATCGGGTGGACCACAACGAAAGGATCATCCAGTGGCTGGAGCAGTGGATCCCGGTCGATGGCACGCCCGGCTCGGCGAGCTGATCGCCGAGTACGACGTCCCCGGCGCGAGCCTGGCCTTCCTGGACGGGGAGGAGGTCCACGAGTTCGCCGCGGGCGTGCTCAACGTGGACACCGGGGTGGAGGTGACCACCGACTCGCTCTTCCAGATCGGCTCGGTCACCAAGGTGTGGACCGCCACCCAGATCATGCTTCTCGTCGAGCGGGGCGAGCTGACGCTCGACACCCCCGTCTCCCGGGTCCTGCCGGAGTTCCGCGTCGCCGACCCGGAGGTGACCAAGAGCGTCACGATCAGGCACCTGCTCTCGCACACCTCCGGCATCGACGGGGATTTCTTCCTCGACACCGGCCGCGGTGACGACTGCATGGAGAAATACGTCGCGGCCTGCGCGGACCTGGGGCAGAACCACCCGCTCGGCGTCACCCAGTCCTACTGCAACTCCGGCTTCGTCATCGCCGGGCGCGTCGTCGAGCACCTCACCGGCAAGGTGTGGGACGCCGCGCTGCGCGAGCAGATCATCGAGCCGCTCGGCCTGACCCACACCTGGACCCTTCCCGAGGACGTCCTGCGCTTCCGCGGCGCCATGGGCCACCTGGACGGAGCGCCCGCCCCCGTGTGGGGCCTGATGCGCTCCTGCGGACCGGCCGGGCTGATCTGCGCCCGTCCCGCCGACGTCGTCGCCTTCGCCCGAGCCCACCTCGGCACCGGGGGCACCGGGCTGCTCGCCGACCCGCGGGCGATGTGGGAACCGCAGGTGGACGTCCCCAACCCGCACACCCTCGGAAAGCAGTGGGGACTCGGCTGGATCCTGAACGACTGGCAGGGCCACCGGGTCGTCTTCCACGGCGGGAACACCATCGGCCAGGCGGCCATGCTCTGGATGGTCCCCGACACGGGCACGGTGGTGTGCCTGCTGGCCAACGGCGGCCAGACCGCCGCCCTCCAGCACGCCCTGGCCACCGAGCTCTTCGACGAGTTGCTCGGCCTGGCCGTGCCGCCCGTCCTCGGACCGCCGGCCGAGCCGTTCGAGACCGACGCCGAGCGGTACGCCGGAGTCTACGAGCGGGCGGGCAACCGGATGACGCTGACGGCCGGGGACGGCGGGCTCTCGCTGTACGGCGAGGCCACCGGCGCTCTCGCCGGGTTGCAGCCGCCCATGGAGGTCGACCTCGTCCCGGTGGACGACACCACCTTCGTCGGCTATCTGGAGGAGCAGGCCCAGTGGCTGTCGGCCGTCTTCTAGAGCTCGCCGACGGCACCCCGTACGTCCACCTCGGCGTGCGCGCCACTCCCAAGGTCGCCTGAGGGGCCGCGCCGCAGAGGAACCCGCGCGAGCCCTCCCCGGAGGCGGCACTCGCCGCGGGGAGGGGCGATCCCGTCAACTATGGTGAAGGGATGATCGTCCGGCCACGTGCCAGCCTGCGGCGGATCCTGGAGGATCTGGGCAGCACGGTGCTGGACGTGGCCGCCTCCCCCGGCGAGCTCGACACCGAGGTGACCGGGGTGCACATCTACGACCCCCTCGACGAGCTGCTGCTTCCCGAAGGGGGCATCCTGCTCGCTGTGGGGGTGGACTCCGCCGAGCGGATCCGCGCCCTGCTCGCCGCGGCGGGCCCCGCGGCGGGCGTCGTCGTCAAGCAGCCGGTGGACGTCGACGACCTCGTCCGCGCCGAGGCGCGCAGGACCGGGGTGGCGGTGCTCGGTCTCACCCGCGCCGCCTCGTGGGCGCAGGTCGCCGCGCTGCTGCGCTCCCTGCTGGCCGAGGGCGACCTCACCGAACCGGACGAGACCTCGCCGGACAACCTGTTCTCCCTGGCCAACGCCCTGTGCGCGCTGCTGGACGCGCCGGTCACGATCGAGGACAGATCCTCGCGGGTGCTCGCCTACTCCGGGCGGCAGGACGAGGCCGACCCGGGCAGGGTCGAGACGGTGCTCGGCCGCCAGGTGCCCGAGCGGTACCAGCTGATGCTGCAGCGGCGCGGGTTCTTCCGGCAGCTCTACCAGAGCCGCGAACCGATCTACATCGAGCTGGACGACGGCAGCATCAACCGGACGGCGATGGCCGTACGGTCCGGAGACGAGATCCTCGGATCCATCTGGGTCGCGGTGCGCGAGCCGCTGAGCGGCCAGCGGCAGCGCGCCCTCGCCGACACCGCCAAGATCGTCGCGTTGCAGCTGCTCCGCCGCAGGGCCGGGGCGGACACCAGCCGGCGGCTGCGCGCGGACCTGCTCTCCACCGTGCTGGCGGGCGGCAGGGACGCGGCCGAGGCGGCCGGGCGGCTCGGCGTCGCCAGCGAGCGGCTGTGCGTGCTCGCGGCGCAGCTCAGCGGCGGGTCACACACCGACGCCGCGCACCGGGAGAGCGACAGGCAGCGGTTCTGCGACGCGCTCGCCCTGCACGTCGGGGCCATCCACCCCATGGCCGCCGCCGCGCTGGTCGGCTCGGTGGCCTACGCCGTGCTGCCGCTGCACGCCGCCGGAGACGAGGAGGCGCGGGCCGTGCGGGTCGCGGAGAGCTTCCTCGCCCGCGTCGGCCCCCGGCACGTGGCCAACATCGGGGTGGGGCGCCTGGCCCGCGACCTGGCGGAGGTCGCCAGGTCCCGCGCCGACGCCGACCGGGCGCTGCGGGTGCTGCGCGCCCGCGGGTCGTCGGGCGCGGTCGCCGACTACACCGGCGTGCACTTCGAGGCGCTGCTGCTGCAGCTGTCGGACCTGGTCAAGGCCGAGGAGCAGGTCCCCACCGGCCCCTACCGGCGGCTCCTGGAGCACGACGCCGAGCACGGCAGCGAGCTGGTGCCCACCCTGCGGGCCTACCTGGACGCGTTCGGCGACGTCAACGCCGCCTCGGCCAGGGTGCACGTGCACGCCAACACCTTCCGCTACCGGCTGAAGCGGCTCACCGAGATCAGCGGGCTCGACCTGGCCGATCCCGACGCGCGGCTGGCCGTGACGCTCCAGATGCGGATCTTCGGCCGCCAGGGCCTGTTCTGAGTTCGGATCTTCAGGCGGGTCGGATACGCCGACCCGGGTGGAGGACCGTCAGGATCGGTGAAGCACCGCGACGTCCCGGCCGAAGCCGACCACCAGCTCGCCGCCCGGGCCCCAGGCCAAAGCATGGGGGGAGAAAGGAAACACGATCCCGGCGTACGGCCGACGCGCGGGATCGTCCCACAGCAGCACCGCGCCGCTTCCCACGGCCACCGCGAGGGTATCGCTCGCCGGGTCCGCGGCAATCGCCGTGACGTTGCCGATTCTTCTTTCCCCGTCCCATCCGAACGCCTCCGCGGTCGCCTGGTCGGCGACCGGCCCCAGGAGAGTGGGTCCGGGTTCGCCCGTACGCAGATCCCAGACTCTGACCGTACCGTTGCCATCGTCATCGTTCATGATCACTACGGGGTCGCCGTTCAGAGAGGCGACGGCGAAGGCGTCGATGTAGGTCACACAGGAGTCACCCCCTGAAAAACCGTCGACGCTGAGCGAACGCAGGTCCCATACCTGTATCTGCGGACCGTCTTCATGGTCAGGCACGGCCAGGGTCACGGCGAGAGGGCGGCCGTCCACCGTCACGGACGCGAGATCAACCCCCCATGACTCCGACAGGGGCCTCTCTTTCAGGAGTTCGCCGGTGTTCAGATCCGCCACGCGGATGGACCTGGCGTGGAGGGTGAGGACGACGTGGCGGCCGTCCACGACGGTCGTGGCCGCCGCGCGCGCGTCTCCGCCGCCCGCGGCCAGCGAAGCGACCCGCCGCCCGGTGCGCAGGCTCCACATCCCGGTGGCCCCGTCTTCCACCCCCGCCACGACGACCGGCTCCTCTCCGATCGTCCCGGTGGCCACGGCATTGCCGACGCCGGCCAGTCGCGGGGGTCGAGGCCGGCCGGTCCGCAGGTCGCATACCCACGTCTCGCCCTCCCAACGCAGGTCGTGTGTCCGCGTCTCGGGTCTCCAACCGGAGGCGAGGTGTTCCCCACCGGAGACGACGACCACCGGCTCCCCGTCCACCACCGCGGTGGCCAACCTTCGCACCATTCTGCTGGATTCGGTCGCGGCGGGGGTGAAACGGTCACCGCGGACGTCCCAGACCCGCAGGTCATCCTCGGACAGGGAGATCGCGACGGGCCCTTCGGCGATGTAGGCGATGGCGACCTGCTTGATTCTTCCGCAGTGGACCTGGAACGGAGCGGGCATCTCCTCACCCGCCGCCAAGTCCCACAGACGGACCGTGCTGTCATCACCTCCGGTGACCGCCACCGGCCGCCCGTCCACGACCGCGACGGCGACGGAGTTCACCACCCCGGAATGGCCTCGCAGCGGCGGCCCGGCCTCCTGCCCGGTGCGCAGGTTCCACCGCCGCACGCCCCCCTCCGCGTCGCCCGTCACCGCGACCGGCCACCCGTCCACGACGGTGATCGCCGCCGCCCGCACATCGGCGACGGGCAGCGGCGGAAGGGGGCCGGCCTGTGGTGAGGGCGTGAAGCCGTCCCCCGTCCGCAGGTCCCACACGCGACTTGGCTTGGCGCCACCGGTGACGGCCACCGGCCGCCCGTCGACCACTGCGGCCGTCAGCGTCTCGATCCAGTGCAGGAAAGCGGCTCCGACGCGGTCGTCATTGTCCAGGGCCGTTTCGAGTCTTTGCGCGGTCTCCAGGTCCCACAGCTCGATGCTGCTCCACCAGCCGCCGGCCAAGGCCACGAACCGGTCGTCGAGCACGACCGCCGCCAGCACCTCGACGACGTGGTCCCGCGGTGAGCACGGCGAAGGCGGCGACATTCCCCGTTGCTCCGCCGTGATGGGCGGCCCCAGCCTCCGGCCGGTGCGCATGTCCCAGCTGTGCACCGAGCCGTCGGCACAGCCGGTGACCGCAACGAGATCGTCGCCGCGCGACACCGCCGCCAGCGCGGTCACCTCATGATCCCCGTGGTCCAGGACGATCGGCAGCCGCTCGCGGGTGCCCAGGTCCCACGCCTGGACGTCGGAAATGGAGGCGGCCATCAGCACAGCGCGTCCGTCGAGCACACCGGTGGCGATGTGGCGCGCACCCCGCGGGCGGGGGTTCAGTGCACCCCGCTGCCGGACGTCCTGCCACCGTCTGGTGACCCATGAGAGCTTCAGGGGCCGCCCGGGCATCGGGCCGCCCAACAATGCCTCCAGATGATCCATCCACATGGGTGGAGAGTGTCCCACCTTTACCTTTCAGGTCGTATCCAGTGCCTGTACGAGGTTGAGATCGGCGGGATTCGCCTGCGCGGTGGTTCGTCGTCCTGATAGGCCATCGTCATGGCGCGTGGAGACCTCACCGATGGCGAATGGTCCTTGATCGATCCTCGTACGACACGCCGATCCACGTCGACCCGGACTGCCGGATCGTCCCTGGACTCACGTCCCCGTCCCCGTCCCCTTTCCCCGGGCGGGGGCCGGGGCCGGGAGCGGCGGCCCCGGGGCGGGGCCGCTCAGAGGGGGATCCATTCGGTGGAGGTGGTGACCTCGTCGAGGATGGCGGGGATGGGGTCGATGCCGATGCCGGGTCCGGTGGGGACGGTGAGGTGGCCGTCGTGGAGTTCGAAGGGCGGGGTGAGGTCGGTGGTGTAGTAGCGGCGGGAGGCGGAGGTGTCGCCGGGCAGGGTGAAGCCGGGCAGGGCGGCCAGGGCGAGGTTGGCGGCGCGGCCGATGCCGGTTTCGAGCATGCCGCCGCACCAGACGGCGAGGCCGTGGGCGCGGGCGAGGTCGTGGATGCGCCTGGCCTCGAGGTAGCCGCCGACGCGGCCGGGTTTGATGTTGATGATGGAGCAGGAGCCCAGGGTGATGGCGGCGGCGGCGTGGGCGGCCGATTCGATGGACTCGTCCAGGCAGATCGGGGTGGCGATCTTCTTGGCGAGTTGGGCGTGCTGGACGAGGTCGTCGTGGGCGAGGGGTTGTTCGATGAGGAGCAGGTCCAGGTCGTCGAGTTTGGCGAGGTGGGGGGCGTCGGCGAGGGTGTAGGCGGCGTTGGCGTCGACCTGCAGGAGCAGGTCGGGGCCGAAGTGCTCTCGGATGGCGCGGGTGGGGGCCAGGTCCCAGCCGGGTTGGATCTTGAGCTTGATGCGCCGGTAGCCCTCGTGGAGGTACTCGGTGACGGCCTCGAGGAGGTGGGGGATGGAGGGCATGATGCCGACCGAGACTCCGGCGGGGACGCGGTCGGCGGTGGCGCCGAGGAAGGCGGCCAGGGGTTGGCCGGAGGTGCGCAGCTGGGCGTCGAGGACGGCGGTCTCAAGGGCGGCCTTGGCCATGTGATGGCCCTTGAAAGGGTGCAGGGCGTGGTGGGTGGTGTGGGCGTCGGGGCGGGCGGGCAGGGCGGGGATGAGGAAGCGGCGCAGGACGTCGGCGGCGGCGTCGACGTATTCGGGGGAGTAGAGGGGGTCGGACATGGCCACGCACTCGCTCCAGCCCTCGGCCTCGGGGGTGACGACGCGCAGCAGCAGGACATCGCGTTCGGTCTGGGTGGTGAATGAGGTCTGGAAGGGGGCGACCAGTGGCATCGCCACCCGCCGCAACTCGATACCGGTGATCTTCATGATGGTCCGCGGCCCGCGCCGCGTCTCCCTTCGAGGTGGTCTTGATGTCGTCGCCGTACGGGCGACCGTGGCTCGGGCCGCGCGGTCTCGCGGGCCGGGCGTGCGCTCACGGTGGTCCCGCGTTCGCGGCCCGGCTCCGAGGGCACGTCACGGAGGCCGTTCCACGACGTAGCAGGACCGGTCGTGGAAGCCGGTGACACGGGCGCCGTCCCGCAGGAGGCCGCCCAGCACCTCGCGCACGGCCACCCGCCACGCCCCGGCCGCCCGGGGGTCGGCGCGGCGCAGCGCCTCGACGTCCCGGGGCACGGCGACCAGCACCGTTGCCGCCCCCGCCGGTTCCCGCACCGGGCCGCCGTCGTCTCCCTCGACCAGCGCGCGCACCGCGTCCGGCGGGA
>NZ_JBPJUQ010000048.1:0-84147 GCF_051192615.1 Streptosporangium sp. G11 | reverse complement strand
ATCTGGGGGCGACCACCACCCCAGCCCCGCACCCTCCGCCGCACGTTCGTCTACCGGCTATGAGGAACGCGGCACTAGTCACCCAGTTAGTCACTCACGCCCCGTTCCGAAGATCGGATACGGGGCGTTTTGGCTGGTGGGCACTACTGGGTTCGAACCAGTGACATCTCGCTTGTAAGGCGAGCGCTCTACCGCTGAGCTAAGCGCCCGGGGAATCCCGTTGGACAGACGGGATAACACTTTACGGCACCCGGGAGGACTTCAGCACATCGAGAGACCATGTGGTTCCCGCGTCGGTGAAGCCGGCGGCGCGCCAGCCGAGGAGGGCGGCGCCGAGCATTCCGGCGGACATGCCGAGGGCGGCCTGGCGCAGGGGTGGGGCGTCGCGGAAGGTGAGGCGTTTCTGGAGCCGTTCGGCCAGGGGGTCGGAGAGGAGGGTGCCCGCTTCGGCGAGGCCGCCGCCGAGGACGATGGCGGAGGGGTCGAGGAGAAGCGTGTAGGTGGCCAGGGCGAGGGAGAGCGCCTCGACCGCGTCACCCCAGATCTCCATGGCGAGGGGGTCACCGGAGGCGGTCAGGGCGGCGACCTGCTCGGCGGTGACAGGAGCGGGGACAGGGACGGGAAAGGGGATGAGGACGGAAACGGGTGGAACGGTCGCGACGGGCGAGGTGGTGGAGGAAGCGGAGACGGACGTGGATGGAGGAGAAGCCGCGGTGGCGCGGGCGGAGTAGCGGCGGGCCACGGCGGAGGCGGAGGCGTAGGTCTCCAGGCAGCCGATCTGGCCGCAGGCGCACGGTTCGCCCTCCGGGAAGACCGGGATGTGGCCGATCTCGCCGCCCCAGCCGGCGCTCCCGCCGTACGGCTCGCCGTGCAGGATCGTGGCGCCCGCGATGCCGGTGCCGATGGGCAGGAACAGGAAGTCGGAGAGCTCGCGGCCGGCACCGAGGACGCTCTCGGCCAGGCCTCCGGTGCGGACGTCGTGCCCGAGCATGACGGGGACGTCCAGCGGGACGAGGTCCGTCGCCGGGACGTCGCGCCAGCCGATGTTGGCGGAGTAGAGAGCCGCCTCGGCGGTGACCAGGCCCGGTACGGCGAGGCCGACCCCCTCGGGGGTGCCGCCTCCCGCGGCGGCGAGGTCGTCGATGAAGGACCGGATCGTCGCGATGACGGCCGCCGGGCCCCTGTCGCGCGGGGTGACGCGGCGGTCGGTGCGGATGATCTCGCCGGAACGGGTGACGAGGCCGCCCTTCATCGACGTTCCACCGACGTCAAGGGCAACAACGAAGGAGCTCATGCACCCATCCAGCGGGTCGAAGGGGCGGGACCGAGCCCGACCCTAGCGCACGCCAGAAACGCTGGAATGGAGGGATCTCCCCTATACAACCGAGATACGGCGGCGGCAGGCCGTGCGACACACGGAGGGATGCCCCTTATGGCCGGGACACGCGCGCACGACGGCGACAGGCCACCCGGCACCCGGAGGAAGCCGGGGTACGCATGCGAGACCGGCCGACCCCGCATGTGACCAAACGGCCGAGACGACCAGGACGACCAGGACGACCGAGACAACCTGGACGACCTGGACACGCCCATGCTTGGCCCGGAAACGCCCGGAAACGCCCGGCGCGCGCGCCTGGAGGGCTCAGGAAACGGCCGGAGCGATCCTCAGGGGACCCGGCGCAGGACCCTGGCCAGGGCGGCCTCCACCTCGTCGGCCAGGCCGGGTGCGTAGGAGGCGGCCAGCCTGCCGTCACCCCGCGCGAGCCGCACCGAGCCGCAGGACCGGCACTCCACCTCGCCCAACCGGCAGATGAGTGCGACGGAGCCGCACGAGGAGCACGTGTCGAGGTCGGCTTCGTGGGTGCGCCGGCAGTCCGGGCAGATCAGCACCTGCGTCTCGTCACGCACTCCGCGCGTCCACGGGCTGGCACCACGGATCGGGTCGGTCTGCCTGGCCCCGCAGGAGAAGCAGGGCATGATCGCCTCCGAGAGGTCGGACCGGCAGGCACCTCGTGAGCGGGCGTCCGCCGGATCACCGCTTAGGGAAGGTCGGCGAGCGCCTTGCGGTACTCGGCGACGTCGCGGGCCCGCGGAATCGGGTTCACGACGCGCCAGCGAACCACGCCCTCGCCGTCGATGATGAAGGTCCCGCGCCCCGCGTAGCCCTTCTCGTCATCGAATACACCGTACGCCCGCGCGACCTGTCCGTGCGGCCAGAAGTCGGAGAGCAACGAGAAGGTGTAGCCCTTTTGATCCGCCCACGCCCGGTGGGCGAAGATTGAATCAACCGAGATTGTGAGAATTTTAATGTCTTCGGGCAGGTCGGCCGTGAACTCGTCGCGAACGGCGTCGAGTTCGTTGCCGCAGACGCCGCTGAACGCGAGGGGGTAGAAGATCAGCACGATCTTTTTGCCCCGATGCTCGGAAAGCTTGACCGGGGTGCCGTGCTGGTCCCTCAACTCGAAGTCGGGAGCCTGGACACCCACCTCGACCGACACGATCGGAGATCCCTTCTTCGGCTGACGGCAGGCATCATCATCCTGCCGTACGGCCCGCGCGAGCCGTACGGCAGGGCGGACCCTTAGCGGCGCGCCTTGGGCGTCGCCAGACGCGTCCCCGACCAGTCGGGAGCGGCACTGATGCTGCTGGTCTGCGAGAGACCCGCAGTAGTCGCGTCTTCCCCGATGTCACTCGGCTCCACGTGCCCGTCCCGGCCGGCTTTGGGAGTGAGCAGCCAGATCTGGCCGCCGTCGGTGAGGTTGGTCACCACGCTGCTCAGGGCGTCGAACAGATCGCCGTCACCGTCACGCCACCAGAGCAGCACGACGTCGACGACGTCCTCGAAGTCTTCATCGACCAGCTCGTTACCGGTCAGCTCCTCGATGGAGTCGCGCAGATCGTCGTCGGTGTCCTCGTCCCATCCGACCTCCTGCACCACCTGACCCGGCTTGAGGCCGAGTCGTTCGGCCAGGCCGCGTTCGCCCTGCGCCTGACCCGCGGTCGCGCTCACGTTTGTCCCTCCTGCTTGAATGGCCCCGCAATCACACGGTGCTCAGAGTGCTTCGGCACAGTCCACACGCTGTGACCCTCAGTCGTCAACGGTCGCCACGGCAACGACTGGGCTACGTATGAATTAGTCCGACAAAAATGACAAACGGACCTGGCGTTCCAGATTGTCGACGTTGAGATCCACCACGGCGATGGACTGCCAGGTTCCCAGCGCGAGCCGTCCCGAAAGTACCGGGACGGTGGCGTACGGCGGAATGAGGGCGGGCATGACATGCGACCGTCCATGCCCTCGTGATCCGTGCGCATGCCTCCATCTGTCGTCGGCCGGAAGCAGACCCTCCAGGGCCGCGAGCAGATCGTCGTCACTGCCTGAGCCCAGCTCCAGCAGCGCGACCCCCGCGGTCGCGTGGGGCACGAAGACGTGCAACAGGCCGTCGCCCCCACATGACCGGACGAAGCTCTCGCACTCGGAGGTGATGTCGTGCACCCGCTCCCGGGAACCCGTTACCACCTCGATCGTCTGAGATCTCACATACCGATCCTACGATCCATCGTGAGCTGCGATGACGGTCGCACCCGGTGCCGGAGACGGCGGGCGGTCCTCGCCGCCGCCCGATCTCCCGCCGGTACGGAGGTGGGATCGGCGTGTCCGGCTCCCGGAATGTCCTCGTGTGGACCGTTCCCCCGCCGGGAGAAGCCGGACCGGAGCCCGGGACACGCCGGCCGGATGCGACGCGTTCGGGCCACGGGTCCGGACGGCCGCCTCGTGCGTACCGGCCGCCGCCGGCGCCCCGATGATCGGGGAGCCGTCCCGACGTTCACCGGGCCGGATCATGCGGGCCGGGCAGGGAAACGGGGCCGGCCACCACGCGAGGGGGCCCGGCGCGGCCCCGGCCTGAATCTCCCCCTGCCGGGCGGGCCGGTGCCACCGATTCGCAAATTTTGCACCACACGGTGACGACCCCGGCCGCTCTTGATCGGCGGGAGCCCGCCGGGCGGGAGGTTCGCCCGGACCAAGAGCCGTCCGCGGCCTCCAGGGCCCGGCGCCGGTCGCGGTACCGCTCACGGTCGGCCTGCGAATCGTTACCAGTTCGGCACGGAGCACTACGGACGGGCGCCCTCCCACCTCTTTTCCACGCCCTGCCCGCCCCTCTTTCCCGTACGGGGACGACTCTCCCCGCACAGGGACGACGAGGGCGCACCCGGCAGAGGAGACGGTGGGAAAGATGCCGGAAAAGCAGCGGGAGACGGGCTGAAGACGGTACGGAGGGCGCTTCGGCGGGCACCTTAGGAGAGGATCGTGCGTTGTATACGGTGAGGGTCTTGATCGCGACGACCGGGCGCGCGTCGCGCGGCGGCGGGAGAGGCTCGCTCCCCTCCTCGGGGGCCTCCCAGGGCGGTCGAGAGGGCGGGTCCCAGATTCCCAGGGAGGGAGTCTGTAAAAAAGGGGGAACCTGGATGTAACCTTTGGTGGCAATTCGTCCTACCATCGGTGGTCTAGGCCACTTTCGTATCACTGCCAGCAGGGATCTCCTGGTTACCGGTAAGTAGAGATGCACTTTCCGGGGTAAGCGACCAGGATGGAAGACGACCTACACCAGACAAAAGTCCATCCTCGGAAGGCGAGACCCAGTGGCTTCCGGACGCCAGCGTTTCTCGATCATCAGCGACGGCCTACCCAGCCAGCTTCCTGATGTCGACCCCAGCGAGACCCAGGAGTGGCTCGAGTCGCTCGACAACGTCATAAAGACGGAAGGTCGCACTCGGGCCCGTTATCTGATGCTCCGGCTGTTGGAGCGCGCCCGTGAACATCAGGTCGGGGTGCCCGGCCTGCGCAGCACCGACTACATCAACACCATCCCGCCGGAGCGCGAGCCCTGGTTCCCCGGCGACGAGTACGTCGAGCGCCGGATCCGCGCCTACACGCGCTGGAACGCGGCCGTGATGGTGACCCGGGCCAACGCCCGCACCAACGTCGGTGGGCACATCGCCACCTACGCCTCCGCCGCGTCCCTCTACGAGGTGGGTTTCAACCACTTCTTCCGCGGCAAGGATCACGGCGAGTCCGGAGACCAGGTCTTCTTCCAGGGTCACGCCGCGCCGGGCATCTACGCCCGCGCCTTCCTGGAGGGCCGTCTCAACGAGGCCCAGCTCGACGCCTTCCGGCAGGAGCTCTCGCACGGGTTCAAGGGGTTGCCCTCCTACCCCCACCCCCGCCTGATGCCCGACTTCTGGGAGTTCCCCACGGTCTCCATGGGTCTCGGCCCGATCGGGGCGATCTACCAGGCCCGGTTCAACCGCTATCTGCTGAACCGGAAGATCAAGGACACCAGTCGTAGTCACGTCTGGTGTTACCTCGGCGACGGCGAGATGGACGAGCCCGAGTCGCTCGGCGCGATCGGCCTGGCGGCCCGTGAGGAGCTCGACAACCTCACCTTCGTCATCAACTGCAACCTGCAGCGCCTCGACGGCCCGGTACGCGGCAACGGCAAGATCATCCAGGAGCTGGAGTCCTACTTCAGGGGCGCCGGCTGGAACGTCATCAAGGTCGTCTGGGGCCGCGACTGGGACCCGCTGCTGGCGGCCGACGTCGACGGCGTGCTGGTCAACAAGATGAACACCGTCCCCGACGGCCAGTTCCAGACGTACTCCGTCGAGACCGGCGGATACATCCGCGAGAACTTCTTCGGCGACGACCCGCGCCTGCGCAAGATGGTCGAGCACCTGTCGGACGAGGACATCCGCAAGCTGTCGCGCGGCGGCCACGACTACCGCAAGGTGTACGCGGCCTACAAGGCGGCCCGCGAGCACGTCGGCCAGCCGACGGTCATCCTCGCCCAGACCATCAAGGGCTGGACCCTCGGCAAGGACTTCGAGGCGCGCAACGCGACGCACCAGATGAAGAAGATGTCCAAGGCCGACCTGAAGGAGTTCCGCGACCGGCTCTACCTGCCGATCCCCGACTCCGCCCTTGAGGCCGACCTCCCCCCGTACTTCCACCCGGGCGAGAACGACCCCGAGATCCAGTACATGAAGGAGCGGCGCGCGGCTCTGGGCGGTTTCCTGCCCAAGCGCGTGATGCGTGCCAAGCCGGTCAAGCTTCCCGGCGACGCCGCGTACGCGCAGCTGAAGAAGGGTTCCGGCAAGCAGAACGTCGCCACCACCATGGCGTTCGTCCGCCTGCTCAAGGACCTCATGCGCGACAAGGAGATCGGCCACAGGTTCGTGCCGATCATCCCGGACGAGGCGCGCACCTTCGGTCTCGACGCGATCTTCCCGACGGCGAAGATCTACTCGCCGCACGGCCAGACGTACGAGGCGGTCGACCGCGAGCTGCTGCTGTCGTACAAGGAGTCGACCGAGGGTCAGATCCTGCACGAGGGCATCAGCGAGTCGGGCTCGATGGCCTCCACGATCGCGGTCGGCTCGTCGTACGCCACGCACGGCGAGCACATGATCCCGATCTACATCTTCTACTCGATGTTCGGCTGGCAGCGCACCGCCGACCAGATGTGGCAGCTCGCCGACCAGATGGGCCGGGGCTTCCTGCTCGGCGCCACCGCCGGACGCACCACGCTGAACGGTGAGGGCCTGCAGCACGAGGACGGCCACACCCCGCTGATCGCCTCGACGAACCCGGCGGCGATCTCGTACGACCCGTCGTGGGGGTACGAGGTGGCCCACATCGTCAAGGACGGCCTGCGGAGGATGTACGGCGAGGAGCCGGAGAACGTCTTCTACTACCTGACCGTCTACAACGAGCCCTACCTCCAGCCCGCCGAGCCCTCGGACCTGGACGTGGCGGGCCTGCTCAAGGGTCTGTACAGGTTCGCCCCGGCTCCGGCCGTGTCCGGGCCGAAGGCCAACATCCTCTCGTCCGGCGTGGCCGGGCCGTGGGCCGTGGAGGCCCAGCGGATGCTGGCCGAGGACTGGGGCGTGGCGGCCGAGGTGTGGTCGGCCACCTCCTGGGCGGAGCTGCGCCGCGACGCGCTCGCCGCCGAGGAGCACAACATGCTCAACCCCGACGCTGAGAAGCGCGTGCCGTACGTCACGCAGGCGCTGTCGGCGGCCCAGGGGCCGTTCGTGGGCGTGAGCGACTACATGCGGGCGGTCCAGGACCAGATCGCCCAGTGGGTTCCCGGTGACTGGAGCTCGCTCGGCACCGACGGCTTCGGCCTGTCGGACACCCGGTCGGCGCTGCGCCGCCACTTCCACGTGGACGCGGCCTCGATCACCCTGGCCGTGCTCACACAGCTGGTCAACCGGGGCGAGCTCGACCAGGAGGTTCTGGGCGACGCCATCTCCATGTATCACCTGAAGAACGGCGTGACCGAGGCCGCGGGCGCCGAGAGCAACGACACCCAGTCCATGGGAGTTTGATCGTCCCCGGGCGGGTTCTCCTTTTCCAGGAGGGCCCGCCCGGTTAGTGTTAATCACTCCCCCGGCGAACGATTCCAGGGGAGAGCGTTTCATGGCAAGCATCCTTAGGGCGGCCGCGACGGTCACGGCCCTGTCAACCGTGCTCTCCGCCTGCGGTGGTGGCTCCGGCGGGGACGGTGCCGTCGGGGGCGGCCTCGTCGGAGGTGAGGTCGTCTCGGGCACCTCCGAGCCGACCGCCCCGGCGACGGCCACCCCCGCCGAGGCGATCACCTGGGGCCCGTGCGCCGACATCAAGCGGCCCGGCGGTCAGGTCCCCCCGCAGCCGGACTCCGAGCAGCAGTGCGGGACGCTCAAGGTCCCGCTCGACTACGCCAAACCGGACGGCGAGACCATCGACATCGCCGTCATCCGCGTCAAGGCCACGAACCCCGGCAGGCGGATCGGCTCGCTGGTCTTCAACTTCGGCGGCCCCGGCGCGTCGGGCGTCGACACCATGGCCCAGGCCGCCAAGTCCTTCACCACCCTGAACAGCCGCTACGACCTGGTCAGCTTCGACCCGCGAGGGGTCGGCCGCAGCGCCGGTGTCAGGTGCGGCGACAACGCGGTGATGGACAGGTTCACCTCGATGGACACCCTGCCCGCCAACGAGGCCGAGCGCACCAGGAGTAGGGAGACCACCGAGGAGTTCGTGAGGGCCTGCGGGCAGACCTCGGGCAGGCTGCTGCCCTACGTCGGCACCGTGAACGCCGCCGCGGACATGGACCGCCTCCGCGCGGCCCTGGGGGAGAAACAGCTGAACTACTTCGGCATCTCGTACGGGACGCAGCTCGGCGCGGTCTACGCGACCAGGTTCCCGCAGAACGTGGGCCGGTTCGTGCTGGACGCCCCGCTGGACCCGGGCGTCAGCATGGCGACGCGCACGATGGTCCAGGCGAAGGGGTTCCAGCACGCCTACGAGGCCTTCCTGAAGGACTGCGCGAAGCAACCCCGTGAGTGCGAGATCGGCGCCGACGCGACCATCGCCGACAAGAACGTCATGAAGCTCATGAACGAGCTGAACGACAAGCCGCTCAAGGTCGGCAAGCGCCTCCTGACGCAGGGACTGGCGGGCACCGGCATCGCCGCCGCGCTGTACTCGAAGATGACCTGGCCGCTGCTGGACCAGGCGCTGAGCCAGGCGATGAAGAACGACGGGCGGATCCTGCTGGCGCTGTCCGACACCTACAACGGCCGCCAGCCCGACGGGAGCTACACGACGCTCATGAGCAGCTTCCCCGCGATCAGCTGCGTGGACACCTCCGAGCGGCCCGCCCCCGCGCAGCTGAACGCGCTGGAGGACCAGACGTTGAAGGTCTCCCCGCTGTTCGGCGGCGCGGGGATGGGCCTGATCTGCTCGATGTGGCCGGTCCCCGGCAACGATGCGGCCAGGCAGATCAACGCCACCGGCTCGGCGCCGATCCTGGTGATCGGCGGCACCGGCGACCCCGCCACGCCGTACGAGTGGGCTCCGAAACTGGCCGGGGAGCTCAGGACGGGCGTGCTGGTGACCTACAAGGGCGAGGGGCACGGCGCCTACCTGTCCGGGGACTCGTGCGTCAAGAAGCTGACCGACGCCTACCTGATCAACGGGAAGGTCCCGGACAGGGGGATCATCTGCACCGGCTCATGACACGGCGGGGGGATCGTCCGCACCGGCTCGTGACGCGGCAAGCCCGCACCGGTTCGTGACGCGGCAGGTCTGTGTCGGCTCGTGACGGGCAGATCCGCGTCGGCTCATGACACGGCGGGGGGATCGTCCGCACCCGCTCATGACGCGGCAGGGGGCTCAGCAGGCCTCCGGTCGCGGCCGCGCGGTCTCGAAGCGGAAGCCGACCCTGCCCAGGTGGTCGCGGAGCAGGCGCCTCATGGTCCCGTCCTCGTACATCGACGTGATCACTTCGTTGATCTTCCGGCAGGCCACGGGATCTTGGGACCTGAGCGCGACGCCGTACCGCTCGGAGGTGAGCCTGAGCCCGGCGATCTCGACCTCGACGCCGCGCAGGCGGGCCCCGAAGCCGGCGATCAGCAGATCGTCCCCGACCATGGCGTCGGCGCGGCCGTCGGCCAGCTGGAACGCGCACTGCGCGTAGTCCGGCGCCTGTACGGCGACGAAGTCGACTCCCCTGTCGCGGATCATCGCGCCCGTGCTCTGGCCCAGTGGCACGCAGATCCTCCTGCCGCGCAGGTCCTTCAGCTCGTCGATCCCCGCGCCGGTGCGGACGAGCACGTCGCGGTGGGCGAGGTAGTACGGCCCGGCGAAGGCGACGCGGCGGCGGTCGGCGCCGTCGATCGAGAAGTTGGCGATCACGAGGTCGACCCTGCCCTTCTCCACCGCCTCCTCGCGGTCGTCGTACCCCACGGGCACGAACCTGAGCCCGCCTTCGGGCACCTTCAGGGCTCGGGCGATGTGGGCGGCCACGTCGACCTCGAACCCCCGGGGCGGGTCGCCCAGCGAGATCCCCGGCAGGCCCTTCCTGAACCCCACGCGGAGCCTGCCGCTCTCCTCGATCCGGTCGAGCAGGGGCGAGCCGGTGGAGACCTCCGGGGTCGACGTCGGCGGGCGGGACACCGGCGGGCGGGAGGGCCCGGCCTGCCCGCCCTGCGCGGTACCGAAGTGGAGGGCCAGCAGGACACCCGCCACGCCGAGGACCGCGACCCCGGCGGCGAGCGCGGCGACGACCGCGGACCGGCGCCGCGCGGGCCCGGCCGGCTCCTCCTGCCGCGTCAGGTCCCCGGTGGCGGCCTGCGCGCCCTCGGCCAGCTCCTCCTCCGAGGCCTCCGGGGCGTCCTCCTCGTCCACCGGGTGACCGAGCAGGCGTTTCAGCAGCACGTCCGAGGTGGGCCTGAGCCTCTGGTCCTTGTTCAGGCAGGCGGCGACGATCTCGCGCAGCCCCTCGGGCAGGCCGCCCAGGTCGGCCTCGTGGTTGATGACCCGGTTGAGCGTCGCCACGATCGTGTCGCTCCCGAAGGGAGCCCTGCCGGTGGCGGTGAAGACGATGGTCGAGCCCCAGGCGAACACGTCGGCGGGGAAACCCACCCGCTCCCCGGCGATCTGCTCGGGCGCCATGTAGGCGGGGGTGCCGACCGCGCGGGTGGTGATCGTCCCACTCTCGTCGATGATCTTCGCGATGCCGAAGTCGACGACCCGGGGGCCGTCGGTGGCGATCATGACGTTGTCGGGTTTGAAATCGCGGTGCGCGATGCCCGCGTGGTGGATCGCGGTCAGGGCGGTGGCGGTGCCGATGGCGAGGCGTTCGAGCGCCTCCCCGGCCAGCGGTCCCTCACGCTCGACGACCTCGCGCAGCGAGGGGCCCTCGATCAGCTCGCTCGCGATGTAGGGCGCCTCGCCGTCGAGGTCGGCGCCGAGCACCTGGGCGGTGCAGAAGGCGGCAACCCTGCGGGCCGCCTCCAGCTCCCGGGCGAAGCGGGAGCGCGCGTGGGCCTCCTCGGTGAAGCGCACGTGCAGCAGCTTGACGGCGACGCGCTCGCCGTCTTCGGACTCGCCGAGGTAGACGACCCCCTGCCCGCCCTCCCCCAGCCTGCCCGTGAGCGTGTATTTCCCCAGCCGCGGCGGATCCCCCGGCCGCAACGGTCTGATCTCCGGCACCGCGGACCCCTCGTTCACTGCGCTTTTCCTGAACATTACACACCCGGACGGGCGGCGGCCGCCCTCCTTCGCCGGACGGCGGATGTAAGGACGAGTTAAACGAATTCGCTTAAGGAATGCTTAACAGGGTCTCGGCTATACCTGTTCCCATGCGAAGGGAATGGCGATGAACAAATACATGACAGCGGCGGTGGCCATCTCTTTTGTGGCGCTGGCCGGGTGCGGGCAGACGGGGGGCGCGAAGGTCGCCTCCGCCGGGGAAGCGGCCACCTCGGCCACCCCCTCGGCGTCGTCGCAGGCCGACGGGCTGAAATTCGCCCAGTGCATGCGGGAGAACGGGGTCGACATGCCCGATCCCGAACCGGGCGGCGGCAATGTGATGCTGCGCGGTAAAAACGACGAAGAGACCCTGAAAAAGGCGTCGGAGGCCTGCCGGAAATACAATCCGATCGGCTCGGGAAAGAAAATGCTCAACGACCCGAAGACCCAGGACGCCCTCTTGAGGTTCGCCCGGTGCATGCGGGAGAACGGGGTCGACATGAAGGATCCCGACTTCTCGGGGGGCCCGGTCCGCATCGGGGGCAAGGAGATGGACCCGGGGTCGCCGCGGACGAAGAAGGCCATCGAGGCCTGTCAGGAGCACCTGCCCGGCGGTCTCGGGAAGCGGCCGTGAGGCGGGGCGGGCTCCTCGCCGGGACGGCGGCGGCGGTCCTCCTCGGGGCGGGCGGCGTGGCGGCGGTCGCGCTGGCCGGCCAGGACGACGTCCCGGCCGCCGCCTCGGCGGCCCCGGCGCCGATGGCCGAGATCACCCGCTCGGATCTGGTGGACACCAAGGCGGTGGACGGCACGCTCGGCTACGCGGGCCGCAGGGAACTGCCCAACCACGCCCCCGGAACGGTGACCCGGGTCAGGAAGGTGGGCGCCGTGGTGCGCCGGGGCGGCTGGCTCTACCGGGTGGACGGCCGGCCGGTGATCCTCATGTACGGTGACATACCGATATATCGCACCCTGTCTTCCGGGACGGGCGGCAAGGACGTCGAGCAGCTGGAACGCAACCTCAAAGCCCTCGGCCACGACCCCGGGACGGTCGACGGCGACTTCTCCTGGCGGACCGAGCGGGCCGTACGGGAGTGGCAGGAGGAGGCGGGCCTGGCCGAGACCGGCACGGTCGGCGCGGCGCAGGTCGCGGTCACCTCGGGCCCGGTCAGGATCGCCGAGGTGGTCGCCGAGGCCGGGGCCGCGGCCGGGCGATCCGTGGTGACCACGACGAGCACCCGCAGGGTCGTCCACGTCGACCTCGACTCCGACGACCAGCGGCTGGCCAGGATCGGCGCCCGGGTGACGGTCGACCTGCCGGGCGGTGGCCAGGGCAAGGGCCGGATCACCTCGGTCGGCACGGTCGCCGAGCCCGCGCAGGAGAACGGGAAGCCGACCGGCGAGTCCACCGTCGACCTCGACGTCACCCTGGACGACCCCGGCGATCTCGGCCGCCTCGACCAGGCCCCCGTGACGGTGAACCTCCGCAGCGAGCGGCACGCGGACGTGCTCTCGGTGCCGGTCGAGGCCCTGCTCGCCCTGCGCGAGGGCGGGTACGGCCTGCGCCTGGCGGGCGGCGAGATCGTCCGGGTCGAGACCGGCCTGTTCGCGGCGGGCCGCGTCGAGGTCTCGGGGGCCGGGCTCGCCGAGGGCGCGAAGGTCAAGGTCCCGCAGTCGTGAGCCGGAACCTCGAACAACCGCCTCTCCCCATCACACAGACCCCCACCACAGAGACCCCGGCCGCACAGACCTCCGCCACACAGGTCCGGGCCGTACGGGTTCCCGCCGTACGGGCCGGGCAGCGGCCGATGATCGAACTGTCGGGGGCGGAGAAGAGCCACCCGGGCGGGGTCCGCGCCCTGCGGGGTGTGGACCTGCTCGTGAACGCGGGCGAGCTCGTCGCCATCGTCGGCCCCTCGGGGTCGGGAAAGTCGACCATGCTCCACCTGATCGGCACTCTCGACCGCCCCTCGGCGGGGACCGTCCGCATCGCCGGGCACGACGCCGGAACGCTCCCCGACAGGGAACTGTCCGCGCTGCGCGCCCGGCACATCGGATTCGTCTTCCAGCGGTTCCACCTGGCCGCCGGGGTCAGCGCGCTCGACAACGTCGCCGACGGGATGCTGTACGGCGGCACCCCGCGCCGGGAACGGCGGGAACGGGCCGCCGACGCGCTCGGGCGTGTCGGTCTCGGGCACCGGCTGGCCCACCGGCCGCACGAGCTGTCCGGCGGCGAGTGCCAGCGGGTCGCGGTGGCCAGGGCCGTGGCCGGAGGACCGTCGCTGCTGCTGGCCGACGAGCCGACGGGAAATCTCGACAGCTCCTCGGGCCAGGGCGTGCTGGCGATCCTGCGCGAGCTCAACGCCTCCGGCACCACTGTGGCGATCATCACCCACGACGAGGAGGTGGCCGCCGCGGCCCCGCGCCGCGTCAGGCTGCGCGACGGCGTGATCGTCGCCGACGAGCGGTCTCCCGGCGTGACCCGCGAGGGGAGCACGGCATGAGCGCCGGAACCGGGCGCGACCTGGTGCCGGGGCGGCTCGGCTGGACGGACCTGCTGCGGGTGGGGGCGTCCGGGCTGCGGACCCGGCCGGGGCGGGTGGTGCTGTCCGCGCTCGGCATCGCGCTCGGCATCGCCACCATGGTCTCGGTCGTCGGGATCTCCTCCTCCAGCAAGGCCAGGCTCCTCGACGAGCTCGACCGGCTCGGTACGAACCTGCTCACCGTCACCCCCGGCCAGACCCTCTTCGGCGACGCGGCCGCGCTGCCCGAGAAGTCGGTCGCCATGGCCTCCGGGATCGGCCCCGTGACGAGCGCGAGCGCCACGGGCGACACCGGCGAGAGCGTGCGGAGGACCGACGCGATCCCCCGGGAACGCACCGGCGGCATCTCCGTCCGGGCGGCCTCGCTCGACCTGCCGGCCACGCTCCAGACCCGGGTCGAGCGCGGCGCCTGGCTCAACCGGGCGACGGGCGCGCAGCGGGCGGTGGTGCTCGGAGCGGAGGCGGCGCGGCGGCTGGGCGTGGGGGACGTGGGCGACCAGGTCTGGATCGGCAGGCAGTGGTGGACGGTCGTCGGCGTCCTGGCCCCATCGCCGCTCGCCCCGGAGATCGACCGGTCCGTGCTGGCCGGCTTCGAGGCCGCCCGTACCCACCTGGGCTTCGACGGCCACCCGACCACGCTTTACACCCGCTCGGCCGACGAGGCCGTCGGTGACGTACGGGAGGTGCTGCCCAGGACCGTCAACCCGGAGAACCCCGAGGAGGTGGAGGTCAGCCGGCCGTCCGACGCGCTCGTGGCCAAGGCGGCGGCCGACGGGGCGTTCACCGGCCTGCTGCTCGGTCTCGGCGGGGTGGCGCTGCTGGTCGGCGGGGTGGGCGTGGCCAACACCATGGTCATCTCGGTGCTGGAGCGCCGGGGGGAGATCGGCCTGCGGCGCTCGCTCGGCGCCACCAGGGGTCAGGTGCGCGCCCAGTTCCTGGCCGAGTCGCTGCTGCTGTCCGGCGCGGGCGGCGCCGCGGGGGCGGCGCTGGGAACGCTGGTGACGATCGGGTACGCGGCCGTGGGCGACCTGCCCGCGGTGGTTCCCCTCTGGGCCCTGGCGGGCGGTGCGGGTGCCACCCTCCTGGTCGGCACCGTCGCGGGGATCTACCCCGCGATGCGCGCGGCCCGCATGTCACCGACCCTCGCCCTCAGCACCGGCTGAGCGCCGCGCCCCCCAGCGCCCCTCGGCCCCGCGTCCCGCGGCGGGGCCGAGGGGCGCCGGGGGCCTTTATCCGATGTTTAGCCGCGGGAAAGCAGGATGACGCGCATGCGAGTGCTCATTGCGGAGGACGAGCGGGTGCTCGCCGACATCGTGGCGACCGGCCTGCGCAGGGAGACCATGGCCGTGGACGTCGTCTACGACGGCGACGCGGCGCTGGAGCGGGCGGCGGTCAACGACTACGACGTGATCGTGCTGGACCGGGACCTGCCGGTGCTGCACGGGGACGAGGTCTGCCGCCGCCTGGTCGCCGGCCGGATCCCCGCCAGGATCATCATGCTGACCGCCGCCGGTGACCTGCGCTCGAAGGTCGAGGGCCTGTCGATCGGCGCCGACGACTACCTCACCAAGCCCTTCGACTTCCCCGAACTGGTCGCCCGGCTGCGCGCGCTGGCCCGCCGGTCTCCCCAGTCGGTGCCGCCGGTGCTGAGCAGGGCGGGCATCACCCTGGACCCCGGCCGCCGCGAGGTCTTCCGCGACGGCCGGTACGTGGCGCTGAGCCCCAAGGAGTTCGCGGTGCTGGAAATCCTGATGCGCGCCGACGGCGGCCTGGTCAGCGCCGAGGACCTCCTGGAGAAGGCATGGGACGAGAACATCAGCTACTTCACCAACTCGGTCAGGGTCACCGTGATGACCCTGCGCAAGAAGCTCGGCACCCCGCCGGTGGTGGAGACGGTGACCGGCTCGGGATACCGGCTTTGACCTCGCGGCGCGTCTCGGTGCGGCTGCGCCTCACCCTGGTCTACGGCAGCCTGTTCTTCGGGGTGGGGGTCGTGTTCGTCGGGGTCAACTACCTGTTCGTGCAGGACGTGCTCTCCCGGCCCTCGAAGATGGCCGTCCGCGGGATTCCGGAGGCACTGGCGGGCCTGAACCCTTCGGCGCAGCCGTCCCTGGTGGTGTCGATGCCCAAGGACACGCTCTTCCTGCGGGCCATCAGCGACGTGAGGGACCAGTACCGCGAGGACGTCATGGGGTCGATGCTCCAGTGGTCCCTGCTGGCGGTCGCCGTCGTCGGGGTGGCCGGGCTGGCGATCGGCTGGATCGTGGCCCGCCGGGCGATGGCCCCGCTGCAGACGATGACCGAGGCGGCCCGCCGCCTGTCGGAGAGCACCCTGCACGAGCGGATCGCCCTGGGAGGTCCCCGCGACGAGATCCGGGACCTGGCCGACACGTTCGACTCCATGCTGGAACGCCTCAGCCGCGCCTTCGAGAGCCAGCGCAGGTTCGTCGCCAACGCCTCCCACGAGCTGCGCACCCCCCTGGCGATCAACCGGGCGCTGCTCCAGGTCTCCATGACCGACCCCGACCTGCCCAGGCAGGTCAGGACGGTCGGCGCCGAACTGCTGAACGCCAACGCCCGCCAGGAACGGCTGATCGAAGGCCTGCTCCTGCTGGCGCAGAGCGAGCGCGAGCCCGCGGAACGCCTGCCCGTGGACCTCGCCGAGCTCGCGGAGAGCGCCATGACCTCGGCCCCCGAGACGACCGCCGACCTGCGCCCGGCCCCGGTGGAGGGTGACCCGGTGCTGCTGGAACGGATGATCGGCAACCTGTTGGACAACGCCGTGAAGTACAACGACGAGCGCGGCCTGGTCGTCCTGCGCACCCACGGGGACCGGTGGGGAAGCGTCGTCACCGTGGAGAACACCGGCCGCGTCGTCCCCTCGGGCCGGGTCGAGGGCCTCTTCGAGCCGTTCCGCCGCCTCGACCGCGACCGCACCGGCTCGGCCGGGGGCGCCGGTCTCGGCCTGTCCATCGTCCGCGCGATCGCCCAGGCCCACCGCGGCTCCGCCGAGGCCCGCCCCCGTCCCGGCGGGGGGCTGGTGGTCACCGTACGGCTGTGAACCCGTCGGCACAGGTGGAGGCCGGTGGGAGTGGCGCGGCTCGCCGCCGCCCCGCGCGAGTGGCGGCGATTCCTCCAAAAGAACAGATGGCGCTTGAACCGACAAAACCGCATCGGTACCCTGTGGCGACGCATCTCATTGGAGCTCGATGGCCGCACGACCACAACACCCACTGGCCGCACCGCAGAATAATTCCGGCAAAACGCCTCCCAAGTCCTCGGGCTTCAAGGCTTCCAGAGCGGTCGCCATCACCGGGATCGGTGTCGTCTCGCTGCTCCTGGTCGGCTACTGCTCCGCGCAGGAGGACTACGAGGAGGTGGGCGCCGAGTGCGTCGACCTCAACAGCCGCCAGCCGGACGGCACCTACGCGGTCGTGGACGAGGACTTCTGCGACGACGACAGGCACTACTACGGGTCACGAGGCGCCTACGGCTGGTATTACGGTGGCATCAGGTCGGGCACCCACATCCGGCAGGGCACCACCGTGCGCCCCTCGGACGTCCAGATCACCAGCCGTAAGGGCACGGTGATCCAGCGGGGCGGCTTCGGCGGGCGCGGCGGATCGGGCGGCGGGAGCTGATCGGGCGCCGATGAGCAAGCCGATGAGCGACAGGTGAGCAGGAGATGAGACGCGAGACCTCGCTCCCCCGTGACGACTGGGAGAGCGTCATCGAGGGGCACGGCCTGGCGTACCACCGCTCGGCCCATCCCGAGGGCCTCAACCGCCCGTACTGGGACGAGACCGTCCAGTACGTCTTCTCCATGGACGAGGTCCTCGACCTGGAGAACCAGGTCGAGGAACTGCACCGGATGTGCCTGCACGCCGTGGAGCACGTCGTCGCCAAGAACCGCTACGCCGACTTCGCGATCCCGGAGTGGGTGGCCCCGGAGATCGCCGCCTCGTGGGAGCGGAACGACCCGCACCTGTTCGGCCGTTTCGACCTGCGCTACGACGGGACCGGCCCCGCCAAGATGCTGGAGTACAACGCCGACACCCCCACCAGCCTCCTGGAGAGCTCGGTGGTGCAGTGGTTCTGGCTGCGCGACCGCTACCCCGACGACGACCAGTGGAACTCCATCCACGAGCGGCTGATCGCCAGGTGGCAGCAGATCTCGACCGGCCTGCCCAGCGGACCCACACACTTCGCCTGGACCAACATGGACGAGTCGGGCGAGGAGGTGATGACCCTCGCCTACCTGCAGGAGACCGCCGACCAGGCGGGGCTCAAGACCGTCGCGGTGGCCATGGAGGACATCGGCTGGGACGACCTCAACCTCCGCTTCGTCGACATGGAGCGCAGGGTGATCCGCTCGCTCTGCAAGCTGTACCCGTGGGAGTGGGCCGTCGCCGACCCGTTCGGGGCGCGGGCGGTGCGCCAGCAGGTCTCGACGACCTGGATCGAGCCGCTGTGGAAGATGCTGCTGTCCAACAAGGCGCTGCTCGCGGTGCTCTGGGAGCTGTACCCGGGGCACCCCAACCTGCTGCCCGCCTATCTCGACGGCCCCCGCGACATGTCCTCGTACATCGTCAAGCCGCTGCTCGGCAGGGAGGGCGCCAACATGCGGATCGTCAGCCCCGGCGAGCACGCCGAGACCCTCGGCGGCTACGGCGCCGAGGGATACGTCTACCAGGAGTTCCAGGCGCTGCCCGTCTTCGAGGGCTGGCGTCCCGTGCTCGGCGCCTGGGTCGTCCACGACGAGGCGGCGGGTGTCGGCATCCGTGAGACCTCGGGGTTCATCACCGACGACACGTCGTCATTCGTCCCGCACCGCATCGAACTCTGAGTCCCGGAAAGAGAAACAACACATGAGTCCCACCCCCGCGCCGGCCGTGACGTCCGTGCCCATGGTGCCCGGCGTCGAGACGCTCTCGCTCGCCGAGACCCTCGGGCGCGGCGCGCTCGCGATCGCCTCGTACGCCGCCCTCGGCGTGATCCTGCTGATCATCGGCTTCTACGTGATCGACCTGGTCATCCCGGGCAAGCTCAGCAAGCTCATCAAGGAGGAGCGCAACCCCAACGCCACCCTGCTCACCGGCTCGGGGCTGGCGGCCGTCGGGCTGATCGTGGCGGCCTCCATCTGGTCCTCGGGCGGTGCTCTGCACGAGGGGCTGCTCGCGACGCTGGTCTTCGGCCTGGTCGGCATCGCCGTGCAGACCGTGGCGATGATCGCGTTCGACAAGGTGGCGGGCATCTCGGTGCGCGAGCTGGTCACGGAGCCGGAGCTCCAGCCGGGCGCCCGGCTGCTGGCGGTCACCCACCTGGCCATCGGTCTGATCACCGCCGTCGCGGTCGTCTGAGCCCGCCCACGGCCGCGCCCGGCGTGACTCTGTCCCGTCGGGCGCTCGCGTCCCGTACGTTCGCGTTCCGGCGCACGCGCGGGACGGAGTCGTACCGGAGCGCGGGAACAGGCGGGCGCAGGTCACCGCGCACGCGCGGGACCCGGTCGTGCGGGACGTACAAGGCCGGGAGGCGCACGCTGTCCGGAACCGCGGCTGGCGCATCTCCCGCGACCTGGCACTCTTAGTGGCGTGAGGGAGCGGAGCGAGCAAACGTTCAGGAACAGCGACGTCGTGACCGGGGAGGACGGGAGGGATCCCGACTCCGACCGGGTCCGGGAGGACACCACGCGCCGGCTGGAGCGGGCCATGGGCACGCTGGGCACGGCCGCCATGTCCCGCATGGACGACCGGCTGATGTGGTTCCGCGCCCTGTCGGCCGAGGACAGGTCCTGGGTCGGGCTGGTCGCCCAGGCCGGGATCGCCGCTTTCGTGGAGTGGTTCCAGCACGCCGGAGAGGGCCGCCCGACACCCAGCATCGAGTTCTTCGGCACCGCGCCCAGGGAGCTGAAGCGCTCCATCTCGCTGCAGCAGACCGTCGACATCGTGCGGGTCGTGGTCGAGGTGGTCGAGGCGCAGACCGGGGAGCTGGCGGCGCCCGGCGGGGAGGACCAGCTCCAGCAGGCGATGCTCCGCTACACCCGCGACGTCGCGTTCGCCGCCGCGCAGGTGTACGCGCGGGAGGCCGAGGCCCGCGGGGCCTGGGACGCGCGGCTGGAGGCGCTGATCGTGGACGCCCTGGTCAGGGGCGAGGTCGACGACGGCCTGCACTCGTGGGCCGCCGCGCTCGGCTGGACCTCCGCCCCCGTCGTGGTGCTGGCCGGGCAGACCCCGGACGACGACCCGCAGGCGGTCATCGACGCGCTGCGCGACCGGGGCCGCAGGTCGGGCCTGGACATGCTGGCCGGGGTGCAGGGCGACCGGCTGATCGTGATCGTGGGCGGGGCGGACAGCGTCGCCGCCGCGGCCAGGCACGTGGTGCCGCGCTTCGGCGCGGGCCCGATCGTGATCGGGCCCGAGGTCGCCGACCTGCACTCGGCCGCCAGCTCGGCGCGCGCGGCGATGGCCGGGCTGCGGGCCGCCGCGGGGTGGCCGGACGCGCCCAGACCGGTCCACGCCGAGGACCTGCTGGCCGAGCGGGCCATCGACGGAGACGGCGACGCCAGGGCGCAGCTGATCGAGAACGTCTATCTGCCGCTGATCGGCACGCCACTCCTCGACACCCTCGCGACCTACCTGGAGCAGGGCACGTCCCTGGAGGCGACGGCCCGCCTGCTGTTCGTCCATCCGAACACGGTGCGCTACCGTCTGCGTAAGATCACGGAGTTGACCGGCTACCAGCCGACCGAGGGGCGGTCCGCCTTCACCCTCCAGGTGGGGCTGATTCTCGGACGTCTGTCCGAAACACCGGTTGCTTAGAGCCCTTTACTTAACCTCCGCGAAACTCCCGCTGTGGGTTCCCTACAAAGAAGTGGGGACAAACTTCGTCTGGATCTCTATCCATGTATTGAACCTCTACAGGGCAGGCTGGATTTTGTGCTCGTCATCGTCGCTCCGGGCCAGGGTGCCCAGACTCCAGGCTTTCTCAGTCCATGGCTCGAACTACCGGGCGTGGCCGATCGGCTGACCGCTTGGTCGACGCTGATCGGCCTTGATCTGATCGCCTACGGAACCACCGCCGACGCGGACGAGATCCGTGACACCGCCGTCGCGCAGCCACTCCTCGTAGCCGCCGGGCTGGCCGTCGCCGAGGTGCTCGGCGCCTCTCCCGACATCGTCGCCGGGCACAGCGTGGGCGAGTTCACGGCCGCCGCGCTGGCCGGGGTGCTCACCCCCGAACAGGCCCTCGGCCTCGTCCGCGAGCGCGGCCAGGCCATGGCCAAGGCCGCGACGATCACCGAGACCGGCATGTCCGCGGTCCTCGGCGGCGTCGAGGAGGAGGTCCTCGCGGCCATCGCCGACAAGGGGCTCACCCCCGCCAACGTCAACGGCGCCGGGCAGATCGTGATCGGCGGCACGCTGGAGCAGTTGGCGGTCTTCAAGGCCGAGCCTCCCGGGCGGGTCCGGGTGATCCCGCTGTCGGTCGCCGGAGCGTTCCACACCGAGCACATGGCCTCCGCGGTCAGCCGCCTGCGCGAGGCCACCGCGACCCTCAGCCCGGCCGACCCTGCCGTCACGCTGCTGTCCAACAGCGACGGCGCGGTGGTCACGAGCGGCGCCGAGTTCATGGAGCGCCTGGTCACCCAGGTCGCCAACCCGGTGCGCTGGGACGCCTGCATGGCCACGATGGCCGAGCGAGGCGTCACCACGATGATCGAACTTGTCCCCGGCGGCACGCTCACCGGCCTGGCCAAGCGTGCTCTGCGCGGGGTGACGACCGTCGCCCTGAAGACCCCCGACGACCTGGAGGCCGCGCGAGCCGCCCTTGCGTCGAATGAGGAGCGGTGATCGACGAATGAAGACCTCACAGGGCGCGCCGGGCGCGAAGATCCTGGCCTTCGGCCACTACCAGCCTTCCAACGTGGTCACCAACGACGACCTGTCGGCGACCATGGAGACCAACGACGCCTGGATCCAGAGCCGCGTCGGCATCAAGGAGCGCCGGATCGCCCCGGACAACGAGTCCGAGATCGACCTGGCCGTGCAGGCGGGCGGCAAGGCCCTCGCCGCGAGCGGCCTGTCGGTCTCCGACATCGACCTGGTGATCGTCGCCACCTGCACGCTGGAGACGCAGATCCCCAACGCCGCCGGCCGGGTGGCCACGCGGCTGGGCATCGACGCGCCCGGCGCGTTCGACGTCAACACCGCCTGCTCGGGCTTCTGCTACGCGCTCGCGGTCGCCAACGACGCGATCCGCGCGGGCTCGGCCACCAACGTGCTCGTCGTCGGCACCGAGAAGCTCTCCCAGTGGATCGACTGGACCGACCGGGCCACCGCGGTGATCTTCGCCGACGGCGCGGGCGCCGCCGTCGTCGGTCCCTCCGACACGCCGGGCATCGGTCCCGTGGTGTGGGGCAGCGCCGGTGACAAGTTCGACGCGATCATCATCAAGGACCGCGACTCCTTCCTGCACCAGGAGGGCCAGACCGTGTTCCGCTGGGCGACCACCGCGCTTCACCCCGTCGCCAAGGAGATCTGCGACCGTGCCGGGGTGGACCCGGCCGACCTCGCGGCCTTCGTACCCCACCAGGCCAACCTCCGCATCATCGAGGCGATCGCCCGCAAGCTCGGCGCGGACAACGCCGTCATCGCCAAGGACATCGTCCTGGCGGGCAACACCTCCGCCGCCTCGATCCCCCTGGCCCTGTCCCGGATGATCGAGCGCGGCGAGGTCCAGTCGGGCGGGCTCGCCCTGCTGCTGGGCTTCGGCGCAGGCCTGACCTACGCGGGCCAGGTCATCGAGATCCCCTGAAGCTTCCGCGCGGCCCCGCCGCACGGGAAACCGAAAGAAACACGATTCCAAGGAGAACACGCGACATGGCTCTGACCGAGCAGGAGATCCTCGCCGGCGTCGGCAAGATCATCAATGAGATCACCGGGATCCCGGCCACCGAGGTCACCCCGGAGAAGAGCTTCGTCGACGACCTCGACATCGACTCGCTGTCCATGGTCGAGATCGCCGTCGCCGCTCAGGACGAGTTCGGCGTCGAGATCCCGGACGACCAGCTCAAGCACCTCAAGACCGTCAAGGACGTCATCAACTTCATCCAGAACTGAGACGTTCCGGCTTTCCCCCCTGACCAGTTCGACCAGCGATTCACAAGGAGCGCAGCAGTGAGTACAGGCCAGGCACGCGTCGTCGTCACCGGGCTCGGCGCGACCACGCCCCTCGGTGGAGACGTCGCCTCGACCTGGTCGGCGCTCCTCGCCGGTCAGTCGGGGGTCAGCGATATCACCGCCGACTGGGTGGACTCCGTCCCGGTGAAGTTCGCCGCCTTCGCAGCCGTTGACCCGACCGAGGTACTGCCCCGGCCGGAGTCACGGCGGCTGGACCGGGCCGAGCAGTTCGCCCTGGTCGCGGCCCGCGAGGCGTGGGCGCACGCGGCGATCGACAAGGTCGACCCCGAGCGGCTCGGCGTCGTCGTGGGCAGCGGTATCGGGGGCATCACCACGATCCTCGCCGCCTACGACACCTTCAAGGAGAGGGGCTGGCAGCGGCTCTCACCGTTCACCGTCCCCATGCTGATGCCGAACGGCTCGGCGGGCTGGATCGGCATCGAGGTCGGCGCGCGCGCCGGCGTCCACGCCACGGTGAGCGCCTGTGCCACCGGCGCCGAGTCGATCGGGTACGCCATCGAGATGATCCGCTCCGGCCGGGCCGACGTGGTCGTGGCCGGCGGCACCGAGGCGGCCATCCATCCCCTGAACATCGGGTCCTTCGCCGCCATGCGCGCCATGTCCACCCGTAACGACGAGCCGCAGCGCGCCTCCAGGCCGTGGGACAAGGGCCGTGACGGCTTCGTCCTCGGCGAGGGCGCCGGCATCCTCGTACTGGAGTCCGAGGAGCACGCCCGCGCGCGCGGCGCCACGATCTACGCCGTGGCCGCCGGTGTCGGCTACTCGGCCGACGCCCATCACATCGCGCAGCCCGAGCCGACCGGCGCCGGGGTCATGCTGGCCATGCGCCGCGTCCTGGAGAACGCCGGCCTCACGGGCGCCGACATCAAGCACGTGAACGCGCACGCCACCTCCACCCCCGCGGGCGACGTGGTGGAGACGATGGCCATCAAGAACGTCATCGGCGACCACCCGCTCGTCAGCGGCACCAAGTCGATGACCGGTCACCTGCTCGGTGGCGCCGGGGGCATCGAGTCCGTCTTCACCGTCCTGGCCCTGCACGAGCGGCGCGCACCTGGAACGATCAACGTGGACGACCTCGACGACGGCATCGAGGTCGACATCGTGCGCGGCGAGTCGCGTGCCCTGCCCGACGGCCAGATCGCCGCGATCAACAACTCCTTCGGGTTCGGCGGGCACGACGTCGCCGTGGCCTTCACCAGCATCTGACAAGGAGCTCGTGATGACTGTGCTCGACAAGAGGGTGGTGGGCGAGGACTCCGAACAGGAGCCCCTTGATCCCCGCGATCCCCAGGCCCGTCTCTCCGCCCTGCTCGACGAGGGCTCGCTGCGCCTGATCTCGCCGGTCGACCGCAGCGGCATCCTCGCCGCGATGGGCCGTGTGGAGGGCGTGCCGGTCGTCACGTTCGTCAGCGACGCCCGCGTCCAGGGCGGTGCGATGGGCAGCGAGGGATGCGAGCACATCGTGCACGCCTACGACATCGCGGTCCGCGAGCGGGTTCCCATCATCGGCGTCTGGCACTCCGGCGGCGCCCGCCTCGCCGAGGGCGTGGAGTCGCTGCACGCGGTCGGCCGCGTCTTCGCCGCGATGACCCGCGCCTCCGGCGTGGTCCCGCAGCTGTCCGTGGTCGTCGGTCCCGCCGCCGGCGGCGCCGCGTACGGGCCGGCGCTGACCGACATCGTGATCCTGGCCGACGAGGGCCGCATCTTCGTCACCGGCCCCGACGTGGTCCGCAGCGTCACCGGCGAGCAGATCGACATGGCCGCCCTGGGCGGTCCCGAGCCGCACAGCAAGCGCAGCGGCGTCGTCCACGTGGTCACCAAGACCGAGACGGACGCCTACGTGCAGGCCCGCCGCCTGGCGGTGCTCCTCGGCCACCAGGGCCGGGTGCGCACCGAGGTCGAGGAGGTCGACTTCTCCAACCTGCTGCCCGACAACGTGCGCCGCGCCTACGACGTGAAGCCGCTCGTCACGGGCCTGCTCGACGAGCCGGGTGTGGAGCTGCACGCCAAGTGGGCTCCCAACATCGTCACCACCCTGGGCCGTCTCGGGGGCCGGACCGTGGGTGTGGTGGCCAACAACCCGATGCGCCTGGGCGGCTGCCTCGACTCCGCCTCGGCGGAGAAGGCCGCACGGTTCGTCCGGATGTGTGATGCCTTCGGGGTGCCACTGGTCGTCCTGGTCGACGTCCCCGGCTACCTGCCGGGCGTCGGGCAGGAGCACGACGGCGTGGTCCGCCGCGGCGCCAAGCTCCTGCACGCCTTCGCCGAGGCCTCCGTGCCGCGGATCACGTTGGTGACCAGGAAGGCGTACGGCGGCGCCTACATCGCCATGAACTCCCGTTCGCTGGGGGCGACCAAGGTGTTCGGCTGGCCGACGACCCAGATCGCGGTCATGGGCGCGATCGCCGCGGTCCGCGTCCTCAAGCGCCGCGAGCTCGCCGCCGCCCCCGAGGAGGAGCGCGCCGCCCTGGAGACCAGGCTCGCCGAGGAGCACGAGATCCTCGCCGGCGGCCTCGACCGGGCCGTCGAGCTCGGCGTGATCGACGAGGTCATCAAGCCCGAGGAGACCCGGGGTGCCATCGCCAAGGTCCTGGCCCAGGCGACTCCCGCCAGGGGCGCCCACGGCAACATCCCCCTCTGACGTCCCCGCCCCGCGACGGTCGTTCGACGAGCCCCCACCGGTCCCGCCGGCGGGGGCTCGCCCGTTTTCCCGCCCCCTCGCGTCGAGGAGTCCTCCGCCCTTCCCCCGCGGAGGAAGGCACTCCACGCGGTGAGGGCGTCATCCCGGAGCGGGACGATCGTGGGAGCCCTCCGTACGAGGACCACGAAGCGCCACGCAAGGCCATGAAGGGGCACGAAAAACCACTAAAGGCGGCATAAAAGGGTGCGAAGGGCCGCGAGAGCCGTGAAGGACTGCGAGAGGCCATAGGCGCGTCACCGGAGGCCGCCTCGTCTCCGGGCGGAACGGCCGCCGGGCACGTTCCAAACCCGTGTCCGGGGCGGCCGTCCCCCACGAGAAAGCGGGCGGACCCGCGGGACACGCCCGATCAGACGGCGGCGTGCAGCCAGCGGACCGGAGCGCCCTCGCCCGCGTAGCGGAACGACTCGAGCTCGGCGTCCCACTGCCTGCCCAGCAGGCGGTCGAGCTCCTCCTCCAGCACCACGCGGCCCTGGCGGGCCATCAGCATGGCGGAGCGCAGCCGGTCCTCCGGGATCAGGATGTCGCCGTTGGCCCCGACCACGGCCGTGAAGGCGCCGAGGGAGGGGGTGTAGGCGTGCCGGGTCCCGTCGGCACCCGGCGAGGCGTCCTCGGTGATCTCGAAGCGGATCCGCTGCCAGCCCATCAGCGACGAGGTGATGGCCGCCGCGGTACCGACACGGGCCTCCCACTCGGCCTGCGCGCGCACGTGACCGGGCGCGGCGGGCTGCGGAGTCCAGGTCAGGTCTACGGGCACGCCAAGGACACCTGCGACCGCCCATTCAATATGAGGGCACAGCGCAGGCTGAGCTGAGTGGACGTAAAGCACGCCACGAGCAGACACCGGACCTCCCGTTTCGTACGAGGTGCGCCTTCCCCAACGGCCTCGTACCAGGATGATCACAAGTGACTGAAGGAGAGACTACCGTCGGTTGTGACGTCGCACCAGAGGGGGGTCATACCGAGATGTTGCGCCGCGGGCACTTGGCCAGGGCATCCTCGGGAATGAAGAAAACCCCACGAACTGGTGACCGCCCCCGGAGGACCAGATGCATACCGGTATCGAACGGGTCGAACCCATTCCAGGCTCGCCCACCCTGATCAGGAAAGGCCAGATGCTGACCGACGCCTCGGGCCTCGCGGCCACCGCCCGCTGGGCCGACGCCGTCACCGAGAGCGGGGGAATCTACCGGGTGCGGCTCTCGCCGGGCGTGGACGTCTGCGACCTGGTGGCGTCGGTGCGGGCGCGGGGCGGGCGCGCCTCCCCCAACCACGTCATGACGGGCCAGCCGCTCTACTTCGGGGGCCCGGCCTCCCGGCCCTTCCCCCGTGCCGCCCTCCCGGTGCCCGAGCCCGCCCCGGCCGGGCGCGCGGCGAGCGCCGTGACGGTGGCGCTGGCCGACACCGGCCTGGCGGAGCACCCGTGGTGGCAGGAGAGCCCGTGGTTCCTGGAACGGGGCCGAGACGCCGCCGAGGTGCCCGACGCGGACGGCGACGGCGAGCTGGACCTCCAGGCGGGGCACGGCACCTTCATCGCCGGGCTGGTCCTGCGGGCGGCCCCGACGGCGCGGCTGCGGCCGATCCGGGTGCTGGACGGCCACGGCGTCGGGGACGAGGCCGGCCTGCTGCACGTGCTGGAGCGGCTGCGGGCCGACCCGCCCCGGGTGCTCAACCTGTCCTTCGGCGGGCACACCTTCGACGACCACCCCTCCCCGCTCCTGGAGACCGCCCTGGAAGGGCTGGCCGGCACGGTCACGGTGGCCTGCGCGGGCAACACCGCCTCCGACCGCCCCTTCTGGCCCGCCGCGGCGCCAGGGGTGATCGCCGTCGGAGCGCTGGACACGGGCGGGGAGGCGAGGGCCCCGTTCTCGGCGTACGGCCCGTGGGTGGACGCGTGCGCCCGCGGCGAGTGGCTGTCCAGCACCTTCCTCGAACACGGGGCGTTCCACGGCTACGCGCGCTGGAGCGGGACCTCCTTCGCCACCGCCCTGGTGAGCGGGGCGATCGCCGCGGCGTGCGCGGAACTCCCCTCCCAGGAGGCCGTGAGGCACGTCCTCGACCCGGCGAGGACCAGGAGGATCCCCGATTTGGGAGTCGCCGTGCCCACGCCCGGCTAAAGTCTCACCCAAAGTATTCGCAAGAACACGCGGAGTGCTCTCCGCGGCCCCGGAGGTGCCGGTGAGCGACCAGCACACGATCGACGCCGTCCCGGTGGACGACCAGGCGGCCTGGGACGCGCTGGTCACCCGTTTCACGGGGCTGCTGTGGTCGGCCGTGCGCGCCTACGACCTGAGCCCGGCCGACGCCGCCGACGCGGTGCAGGGCACCTGGCTGCGGCTGCTGGAGAGCCTGCACACCATCCGCGACCCCGGCAGGATCGGCCCCTGGCTGTTCACCACCGCCAAACGCGAGGCGTCCCTCCTGAGCCGGCGGCACCGGGGCGAGCGGCTGGTCGCCGATCCCGCGGACGCCGAGCACGCGCGGCTCGCCCCGGCCGGCGCCGGGCACGCCCACTCCGATCCCGCGCTGGCCGTGCTGAGCGCCGACGAGGGCCGCCGCCTGTGGCAGGCCGTCGACGAGATGCACGAGCCGTGCCGATCGCTGTTCCGGCTGATGGCCGCGGCCCCCGACGCGGGCGTCCACCAGCTGGCCGGGCGCCTGGGCATGCCCAGCGGCAGCTACGGCCCCACCCGGGGCCGCTGCCTGAACCGACTTCGCACCCTGCTCACCGCCCGGGAGGCGACACCGTGACGCGACATCCGACGGCGATCGACGACGAGTCCCTGATAGCCGCGCTCCGCATGGCCTCGGGGAGCGACCCGGTGCCCGCGCGGGTGACCGCCGCCGCCCGCGCGGCCTTCGGCCTGCGGCTGCCCGACGCCACCGCGGCCCGCCCGGTGTCCACGCCCGTGCCGCGAGGTGTCCGGTCCGCCGAGGAGCCCCGGCTGCTGAGGTTCACCGCCGCCGACCTCACGGTGGAGCTGGAGGTCACCTCCCTGGACGGCCTGGTCGACCTGGCGGGCCAGATCTCCCCCTGCCCCGAGGAGGGCACGCTGGTCGAGATCCGCACCCTGCACCTCACCGAGTCACGCGCGCTGTCCCCGACGGGCCAGTTCGCCGTCACCGGCCTGCCGCCGGGCTGGTTCAGCGTGGTGTGCCACCCGCCCGGGGGCTCCCCCGTGGTCACCAGCTGGACCCGGATCCGCCCGTAGGTGACCTCCGACGAGGCGCTCGCCTCCGCCGAGCACGCGGTCGACCTGTCGGGCAGCGATCCGGCCCGCGCCCTCGCTCTCGCCCGCACCGTACTGGCCTCGCTTCCCGCGTCCTGCCGGGAGGTGGCCGGGGCCGATCGAGCGGGATCCCCGGACGACGGCGACGCGGGCGGCGCTCCGGACGGAGGTGCCCGCGAAGGCGACCCTGGCGGCGTCGCGACGGCGGGCCGGGTCGCGGGGTGCGGGCACTGCGAGGCCGAGGCGGTGGCGTACCGGGCGCTGGCGGTGGCGGCGCGCGAGCTGGGCGACCTGCCGTTCGCCGAGGAGCGGCTGCGCCGGGCGGTGCGGATCGCGCTCTCTGCGGGGCTGCCGCACCGGGCGGCCCAGGCGCGGCTGTCGCTGGTCCACGTCCGCACGGAGCTGGGTCACCCGGAGCAGGCGCTGGCCCTGGCCGCGGACGCCGAGCCCGGCCTGACCCCGGCCGAGGTGGGCAAGCTCGGCGTGCACCGGGCCGTGGCCCTGGCACGGCTCGGCCGCTACCGCGAGGCCGTCGACCACTGCGACCGGGCCGTGCCCGTCCTCGGCGGCGACGCCAGGTTCCTGGCCGGAGCGATGCTGAACCGCGGGCTCGCCCGGGTGTTCCTCGGGGAGTTCGAGGCGGCGGAGGCCGACCTGAGCCGGTGCGCGGAGCTGGCGAGGGACGCGGGTCTGGAGCACGTTCTCGCGCTCGCCGAGGGCAACCTGCCGTTCCTGGCCGCGCGGCGCGGTGACCTGCCCGCCGCGTTCGACGCCTACCGGCGCGCCGAGGGCACCCTGATCGGCTACCCGGAGCGGCTGGCGACGATGCGCTGCGACCTGGCCGAGGCCCTGGTCGCCGCCCATCTTCCCGGCGAGGCTCGGGTGCTGCTGGAGATGGCGGTTCCCGAGCTGGCGGCGGCGGGCGCGGGGACGGCCCTGGCCGAGGCGCTCCTCCTGCTCGCCAGGGTCGAGCTGCGCACCGGTGATCCGCGCCGCGCCCGGGAGAGCGCGGAGCCGGCCGCCCGCGAGCTGGCCGCGCAGGGCCGGACGGTCCTGGCGCCGGTCGCCGACGAGATCCTCCTGCGGGCCCGGCTCGCGCTGGACCCGCCCTCGGCGGAACTGCCCGCGACGATGCTCTCGTGCGCCGATGCTCTCGACGCCGCCGGGCACGGGGACACCTCGGCGGCGCTCAGGCTCACCGCCGCCGAGGTGTCGCTCGGGCTGGGTGATCGGCCGTCCGCCGAGGAGCAGCTGGCCCTTCTCGCCCGCCCAGGCCGCGGGGTGGTCGCCCTGCAGGCGACGGCGCTGCTGCGGTCCCTGGCGGGAGACCGGAAGGGGGCGTTCGCCGCGGTGCTGGCCGGCCTGGCGGAGGTGGGCGCCGGGACGAGGACGTTCGAGGATCCGGCGATACGCGCGCACGCCGCCAGGGCGGGTGAGCCACTGGCCGGGTTCGGGCTGGCCCTGGCCATGCGGACCGGGCGGGGCCGCACGGTCCTGGCCTGGGCCGAGCGGTGGCGGGCGGTCACCGGGGGCGCCGGCCTGCCGCTCGCGCCCGGCCTGGCCGCGCTGCGCGCGGCGCTCGGGGAGTCGATCCTGGTGGAGTTCGTCCGCCACGAGGGCGATCTGGTCGCCGTCGCGGTCACCCGGGAGCGGGTGACGCTGCGCCGCCTCGGCCCGTTCCCCGCCGTCGCCGAGGCCACCGTCCGGCTCCGGTACGGGCTGCGCAGGACCCACCTGCTCGACGGGAGGGCCCCCGAGCCCGGCGCGGAGGCCGCGGAGCTGGAGCGGCTCCTCTTCGGCCCGCTGCGTCACCGGCTGGGCGACCGGCCGCTGGTGATCGTGCCGACGGGGACGCTGCACACCCTGCCCTGGCAGCTGCTGCCGATGAACGCCGACCGGCCGGTGACCGTGGCGGCCAGCGCCGCCGCCTGGCTGGCCGGGCGGCGGGTGCCGGCCGTACGGGACGGGAGGGCCGCGGCGGTGCCGGTGGCGGTGGCGGGACCGGGGCTGCGGTGCGCGGAGGCCGAGGCCCGCATGGTCGGAGAGTGCCACCGGGGGACGCGGCGGGTGGCGGCGCGGCGAGCGGAGGTGATGGCGGCGCTGGAGCGGGCCGACGTGGCCCACCTGGCCGCGCACGGGATGTTCTCCCCGCGCAGCCCGCTGCTGTCGAGCATCGACCTCGACGACGGCCCGCTGATGGCGTACGACCTGCTGCGGCTGCGCACCCCGCCCGGGTTGGTGGTGCTGTCGGCGTGCGACGCGGGGATGGCGCACGCCCCCGCGGACGGGGCGCCCCTGGGGCTGGCGGGCACGTTCCTGTCGCTGGGGACGCGGTGCGTGGTGGCCAGCCTGGTGCCGGTGCGCGACGAGGAGACGCTGACGCTGATGACCGCCTTCCACGGGGCGCTGGCCGCCGGTGACCCGCCCGCGCGAGCGCTGGCCGTCGCGAGCGGGAAGACCGGCGTGGCGGGCTTCGCCTGTTTCGGCTGCGGGGATCAGCCACTGGCGACCGGCCGCTGAGGACCTGCAGCCCGGAGCGGTCAGCCGGTGGCGACCGGCCACGAGGGGCCGGTCGTCCGGGACGGCCGGCCGGTCACGGCCGACCGCGAGGGGCCGATCGCGAGCCGATCAGCCGGGACGGTCGGCCAGGGCGTCCGGGACGGTCAGCCGGTGGCGACCGGTCGCGAGGGGTCGGTCACCCAGTCCGACCACGACCCGACGTAGAGCGCGGCCGGGATGCCGGCCACCTCCAGGGCCAGCACCTCGTGCGCGGCCGTCACGCCGGACCCGCAGTAGGCGCCGGCCTCCACGCCGGGGACGACGCCCAAAGTGTTGAAGCGTTCGCGCAGGAAGTCGGGCTGGTGGAAGCGGCCGGAGGGGTCGACGTTCTCGCCGGTGGGGGCGCTGACCGCGCCGGGGATGTGCCCGGCGACCGGGTCGATCGGCTCGACCTCGCCCCGGTAGCGCTCGGCGGCGCGGGCGTCGAGCAGCACCCCGTCGGCGGCGAGCTCGCCGGCCCGCGCGGCGTCGAGCAGCGGCATGCCGCCCGGCCGCGCCTCGAAGTCGCCGGGCTCGGGGTCGCGCTCCTCGGTGGAGACCGGCAGGCCCTCGGAGACCCAGGCGCGCAGGCCGCCGTCGAGGACCCGCACGTCGGGGTGGCCGAAGTAGCACAGGAGCCACCAGGCACGGGCGGCGGCCGCGGTGGAGTCGGCCCCGTCGTAGACGACGACGGTCCGGGAGCCGGACACGCCGAGCCGGCGCATCGCCTCCTGGAACGCCCCGGCGGAGGGCAGCGGGTGGCGGCCTCCCTCGCCCCCCGGCCCGGCGTGGGCCGTCAGGTCGGTCTCCAGGTCGCAGAAGACGGCGCCGGGGATGTGCCCCTCGCGGTAGGAGTCGATCCCGGCCGGTCCCGTGGGCAGGACGACGAGCTTCCAGCGCACGTCGAGGACGCTCGCTCCGGCCAGGCCCGCCAGCTCGGCGGGAGTGATCAGCGGGCTCACCGGGTGCTTACCTCCAGAAGGGGAACGTACTGCTCGGCGGGTGTCAGCGAGCCGTGGCAGCCGAGGAACCCCGCCTCGTGCGGCTCGGCGACCGAGGCGACGATAGCGCAGTCGGTGTACGGGACGGCGAGGACGTCGCCGATCCTGGGCAGCCATTTCCGGCGGACCTTCGGCCCGAACCAGCCCGACTCGACCGCCTCCTCCCGGGACGCCACCCAGGCCTTTCCCTCAAGGACGGCGCGCCAGGTGTCGAGGACCGCCGCCGAGGCGCCGGGGGCGGTGTAGAGGTGGCGGACCCTGCTCTCCCCTCCGAGCAGGGCGACGCCCTCGCGCAGCGCGGGGAGGGAGTCGACGTCGACGCGGTCGGTGACGTTGACCATGCCGTGGTCGGCGGTGACGTACATCGCCGAGTTCGGCGGGAGCGTTTCGGCCAGTCGCTCGGCCATCCGGTCGACCAGGGCGAGCTGGTCGAGCCAGGTCGAGGAGCCCCAGCCGGTGACGTGGCCGGCGGAGTCGAGATCGCCGTAGTAGACCGAGACGTGGGCCCGGGGTTCGGCCAGCGCGTGGCGGACCCCGGCGATCCGGTCGTCGACCTCGTCGGCCCCGACGAAGCTCACGCCCCGGTAGACGGCCTTGTTGAAACCGGTGGTCTCGAACTTGGCCGGGCCGACGTAGCTGACCGGGACGCCGGCCGCCGCCGCGCGCTCGTAGACGGTCGGGGCCGGCTGCCACTCGCCGGGCTCGACGAGGGGGCCCGGGGCGGTCCAGCGCAGGCAGTTGAGCAGGTAACCGGCGCCGGGCACGGCGAGCTGGTAGCCGAGCATGCCGTGCTCGCCCGGCGGTATGCCGGTGCCGAGGGAGCTCAGGCTGGTCACGGTCGTGGCGGGAAAGCCCGCAGTGAGCACCCCGCCGGGCAGGGAGGACAGGAACGGCGCCACGCCGGGGTGGGCGCGGAGCAGCTCGGCGCCCATGCCGTCGACGAGGAACAGCAGGACCCGCCCGGCCGGGGCGAGACCCAGCGGGTTGTCGCCGTCCACCCCGACCGCGGCGAGCAGCGAGGAGGACAGGTCCGCGAGCGAGGCCGCCCCGTACGCGGGAACGAGGGGGTTCATGAGGCGGTGCGAGCGGTGGCCTCCGACAGTGCCTTGGCGAAGGCCAGCACGTGGGAGACGGCCTCGGGCCCGTCGGCCGCCTCGCTCACCCGCAGGGAGAGGTCGTCGGCCGTGATGGCGCCGGTGTATCCGTGGTCGGCCTCGCAGTTCTCGTCACCGCAGGTGGCCGGCTCCAGGTCGACGTGGGAGATGGCTCCCCAGCCGATGGTGAGCGTGACCTCCGTGGGCGGCACTCCCGGCACGTAGGAGGCGGGGTCGGGGACGACCCGGGTGACCGCGACCGACTGGATCCGGCTGAGGCGCACGGCCTCGGTGGTCGTGGAGGCGTGGGACGCCGACACCCCCTCCACCGGAGGGTGCTCGTCGGTGTGGCAGACGAGCAGCCTGGTGGGTGAGAGCACCAGCACGGTGACGTGCCTGCGCACCTCCATGGCCGGGTCGAAGGTGGCCTCGTGGTGCACGACGTAGGCGCCCACCTGCTCCTTGCCGAGCGCGGACTCGACCGCGTCGGCGACCAAGTCGGGATAGTAGCCACTGCGGTCGATGGCGTCGCGCAGGCCGGCGGACGAGAGTCGGGTTTCCCTCATGGGTCCATCCTGCCCTGTCCGGGGCGACGCTTTCACCGGGAGCGCGTGCGCTTCGGCCGGCGGTGCAAATCGTGATGCGGTCCGTCATCGTCTTCTTCCGGCCGTGAAAACGTCATCGAGGGTGGTCCGGGAGCCGCCGGGAGCCCTTTCCGGCCAGTGGTTTTACCCTCTGATCGGTTTGGCGCGATCCCTTCGGGGTTACCGGGAGCAGTGGAGGGTGGCGTGCGGGTACCCGCCCCGAACAGGGGTAACGGGCGATTCCGCGCATTTCCCGCCTTGTTTCACATATCTGGGAATGCTTTCACCGCTCCCGAATCGGAAACGGTGAATCCCTACCGGAATCGGGGGCGAAGAATATGGCCGGTGAAGGTCCGGATTCGGCGGGACGAGCCGGGGCGGAGCAGCCGGATTCTGCGGGACGAGACAGACCGGAGCGACCGCGTTCAGCGGAACGGGCCGGGCCGGGGCGGCCTGATTCACCGGGACGAACCGGGCCGGAGCGATCGGACCCGGCGGAACGGGCCGGGCCAGGGCGGGGGGTTCCGGCGTGGCGGATCGGCCTCTCGCGCCTCGCCGCGGCCGTCCCTGTGACCGTCGTGACGGTCGCCATGACGACCGCGGCCACGACCGCCGTGGGCCCGCCCACCTCCGGGGCGGACTACCCCGGCGACCTGATCCTCACCACGGTTCACGACGGCCCGTTCGAGGCGGGGGGCACCGGCACGTTCTCCATCGACGTCACCGCGAGCCCGGAATCCGCGGGGATCACGGATCCGACCGAGGTCACCTACTACTTCCCCTCGGGCCTGACCCCGGTAAGCGCCTCCGGCACGGGCTGGAGATGCCGGATCACGGCGAGGATCGTCGACTGCGACACGCGTGGCCTGGTCGCTCCCGGCTTCCAGCTTCCCCGGATCACGGTCGGCGTGGCCGTGTCACGGACCGCCTCGGGGACGCTGACCGCGTCCGGCAGGGCCGTCCACGCCGTGCGGGACGTCCAGGACGTGATCGACCCGGCCACGGAGACCGGCACGGGGACCCGCATGGAGACCGGCCCCGCGCCCGCCACCGTCGCCAGCACGGTCCAGATCGTCCCCGCGACCCGGCGGACAGGTTAGGAGGTTTCGTTTGGACCATCGGGCGGACCAGAGAAGGATCCCGCGCGGGGAGCCTGCCGAAGGAGGCCGGCGACCGTGACGGGCCGGCCTGAAAGAGGCCGGCGCGTGACGAGCGGGGCAACGTCCCGGCGGCGGCCCTGAACGTCGTCCGGGGCTCCTGTCGCGAAGAGGCGGGGGGAAGCGTGTCACATCTTGCCGAGCCGTTCCGTCAGATAGATGTGACCACCGGCAACGACAAGGAGTGCACCGTGGATGCCCGCTTGAACCTTCTCGGCAGCCCGATCGCCGCCAAGGCCCTGAAACACATCATCTCCGCGAACAAAGTGGTCGTGGACTCGACGCTGCCCGCCGCGACGCAGGAACTGGTGAAGATCCGCGCCAGCCAGATCAACGGCTGCGGCTTCTGCACCGACATGCACACCAAGGACGCCGCGCACGCCGGAGAGACCTCGACACGCCTCAACCTCGTCGCGGCCTGGCGGGAGGCCAAGGTGTTCACCGACGCCGAGCGCGCCGCCCTGGACCTGACGGAGCAGGGCACCCGCATCGCCGACGCGGCCGGTGGTGTCACGGACGAGGCCTGGGCGAACGCCGCCAAGCACTACGACGAGGACCAGCTCGCCGCCCTGGTGTCGCTCATCGCCGTCATCAACGCCTTCAACCGCGTGAACGTCATCGTCCGGCATCCCGCCGGCGACTACCGGCCCGGCCAGTTCGGATAGCGGAAACGTCGGCCGTCCCCGCTCTCAGGGCACGCGCGGGCGGGTCGTCGCCTTCGGGAAGGCGGGCGCGTCCCGGCCGGGACGCGACGGCTCGATCCGCGCCCACCGCGCGCCGGTCGACGGCGCCCCCGGGCCGACGACCCGATGATCCGCGCCGAACGGCCTAGCCGAGGCGCCGGGGACCGCCGTCGGGACGCGGGCCCTCGTGGCTGCGGAGCACGGCGCGGGCACCCAACACGATCACCCCGGACTCCCCCACCAGCACCGGGTCGAGGGTGAGCCGCGCCACCTCGGGAAGATCGTCCGCCAGCCGCCCGAGCCGGATCAACAGCTCCTCCAGGGCCTCGACGGCGACCGGCTGGTAACCGTACTCGCCGAGGAGAAGGGGCGCGGCGCGCGGTGACCTCACCAGCGCCGCGGCGTCCTCGCGGGTCAGCGGGGCCAGACGGTACGCCTCGTCGCGCAGCAGCCGCGCGGTGATCTCGCCGAGCCCGAAGGAGACCACCGCGCCGAACGCGGGGTCGTCCATCACACCGGCCACGGTCGGCACCGCGGGCTGCGGGGCCATGCGCTGCACCGCGAGCACGGCGTCCGGTTCGAGCTGGCGCGTCAGGTCGGCGTAGGCGTCGCGCACCCCGTCGGGACCGGACAGCCCGAGACGTACGGTCCCGGCGCGCTTGGCCGCCTCGGGGCCCGCCGCCTTCAGCACGACCGGCCAGCCGAGCCTCGTCGCCGCCTCGACGGCCTCCTCCGGTGACTCCACCGTCTCCGACGGCCAGACCTCCACCCCGTAGTGGGCGAGCAGTTGCGAGGCGTCGATCTCGGCCGGGGTCTCCCCGAGCGTCGCGAGCACGAGGTCCCGTGCGGCGCCGGTGTCGACGCCCTCGATCTCCTCGGCCTGTCCCGCGGGCTGCTCCAGCCAGCGCGCGTGCCGCACGACGTGGGCGAGCGCGCGGACCGCCTCCTCCGGCGCCGCGTACGAGGGGATGGAGCCCCTCTCGGGTACGGCGCCGACCCGCAGCTCGTCGAGCATGCCGATCTTGCCCTCGAAGGTGGCCAGCACCGGCTTGCCGCAGTCGCGGGAGGCGCGCAGCAGCTCGGCGGCGACCTCCGCCCCGTCGCCCGGGATGGGCGGCATGTAGATGGCGACCACGGCGTCCACGTCAGGGATCACCGAGGCCAGGGCCGCGCCGAACTCCCGCGCGCAGGCCCGCGCGCCGAGGTTGACGGGCGGCCGGGGCTCCAGGCCCACCCGCACGCAGGCGTCGGCCGCGAGCAGCGCCATCGCGTCGGAGTTGCTGACCAGCCCGACCCTGGGCCCGGCGGGCAGCGGCTGGTAGGCCAGCAGCTGCGCCACGTCGAACTGCTGGATCAGGTCGTCGACCCTGATCACCCCCGCCTGCTCGAACAGCGCGCTCAGCGCGGTGTCGGGCAGGCCGAGCACGGGCGCGGCGTGGCCGGTGGGCACGTCCTGGGTGGTGCCGCCGCTCTTGACGACCACGATCGGCTTGCGGCGCGAGATGCGCCGCGCGAGGCGGGCGAACTTGCGGGGGTTTCCCAGCGACTCCAGGTAGAGCAGGATCACGTCGGTCCGCGGGTCCTCCTCCCAGTACTGGAGCAGGTCGTTGCCCGACACGTCGGCGCGGTTGCCCGCCGAGACGAACGAGGAGATGCCCATGCCGCGCTGGGCCACCCGCTGCAGCAGCGCGGTGCCCAGGGCGCCCGACTGGCTGAAGAATCCGACCCGGCCGATCCCGGGGAGGGTCGCGGCGAGCGTGGCGTTCAGCCGTACCGCGGGGTCGGTGTTGGCGATGCCGAGGCAGTTGGGGCCGACGACCCGCAGGCCGTACGCGCGGGCGATGCGCGCCAGCTCGTCCTGCCTGGCCCGGCCCTCGGGGCCGGTCTCGCCGAACCCCGAGGAGACCACGATCAGCCCGCGCACGCCCTTCTCCGCGCACTCCTTGACCACGTCGATCACCCCGTCGGCGGGTACGGCGAGCACGGCGAGGTCCACCTCGCCGTCGATGGCCGTCACGCTCGGGTAGGCCCGCACCCCCGCGACGGCCCGCGCCTCGCGGTGCACGGGATAGACCGGCCCGGTGAAGTCGGCGCCGAGCAGGTTGCGCAGGACGGTCTGGCCGACGCCGCCCGGTTCGCGGCCCGCCCCCACGACCGCCACCGACCCCGGTGAGAGCAACCGCTCGATGGAGCGGGACTCGGCGCGGTGCTCGCGGGAGGCGGTCACCTCCTGGGCGGTCTCGGTCGGGGTGAGGTCGAGGGTCATCCTGACCACGCCGTCGGCGAAGCGGCTCTGCGCGGTGTAGCCGACCTGCTTGAGCACCGCCATCATCTTCTGGTTGGCGGGCAGGACGTCGGCGACGAAGCGGGCGATCCCCTTCTCCCTGGCGGTGGCGGCCAGGTGTTCGAGGAGTACGGAGGCGACCCCCCGGCCCTGGTGCGCGTCCTCGACGAGGAAGGCGACCTCCGCCTCGCCGGGCTCGATCCGGTCGTAGCGGATGACCGCCACCATCTCGGTGCCGATCGTGGCGATCAATGCCACACGGCTCTCGTAGTCGACGTTGGTGAACCAGGTGATCTCCCGCTCCGACAGCCGCGGCCGGGGACCGAAGAAGCGGAAGTAGATCGACTCGTCGGACAGCCGGCCGTAGAAGGAACGCAGCCGGTCGGCGTCGGCGGGCCGAATCGGGCGTACATGGGCGGTGCCGCCGTCCGACAGGACGACGTCCGCCTCCCAGTGAGCGGGATACTGAGCAGCCTCCACAGTCCCGAGAGTAGACGCGAATCTCACATGACAGACCACCTGGACGAATTCACGCAACGCTTGTGCATCGACTATGGTCCGGTGTCCGGTCAAGACCCCATACGCTGGCCGGAAGCTGTTAAGTTTTTCGCGGTTAGAGGCACGACCAGAGGTATGGCTTGAAGCATGTCTAGAGGCACGTCGGCATCGAAGGCAGCAAGGTGGTGACATCATGACGCGGGTGGTCGTGGTGGGCGATCTCATGACCGACGCGGTCGCGCGGGCTCGCTACCCGCTGGCCCGGGCCAGCGACACACCGGCGATCGTCACCATGCACGGCGGTGGTTCGGGTGCCAACATCGCCTCCTGGCTAGCCGTCGAGGGCACGGAGGTCGCCTTCATCGGGCGGCGCGGCGCCGACATCACGGGCCGCAACCGCGACATGGAGCTGATGGGCTACGGCGTCGACGCCCGCCTCGTCATGGATCCCGAGCGCCCGACCGGCACCTGCGTGGTGCTCGTCACCCACAAGGGCGAGCGCACGATGCTGTCCGACCCCGGAGCCAACGCGGCGCTGTCCCCCGAGGACCTGCCCCGCGACCTGTTCTCCCAGGGCGGGCACCTGCACCTGTCCGGCTACACCCTGATCAACGAGGGGTCCCGCGACGCCGGCATGGCCGCCCTGGAGATGGCCCGCCGCTCGGGGATGTCCGTCTCGGTCGACTGCTCCTCCTCCGCGCCCCTGGAGCGCACCGGCGCCGAGCCCTTCCTGGAGTGGACGCAGAGCGCCAAGCTGCTGTTCGCCAACGTCGACCAGGCGAAGGTCCTGACCGGCCGCGACGACCCGGCCGCCGCCGCCAAGGTCCTCACCGCCTGGTTCCCGCAGGTCGTCGTCAAGCTCCGCGACGAGGGCGCGCTCTGGTACTCCAACAACCGCCCCGACCCGATCAGAGTCCCCGCCGAGACCGTGGAGCGCGTGGTCGACGGCACCGGTGCCGGTGACGCCTTCACCGCGGGCTTCCTTCCCGCCTGGCTGGGCGGCAAGCCCCCGGCCGAGGCCCTCGCCTCCGGTTGCCACCTGGCCTCCCGGGCCATCTCCCACCTGGGCGCGCGTCCCCGCCTCTGATCCTCCTCCCCCGGGACGTGCTCCAGGATTCTCCGCCCCGGCCGGTGATCGAATACTGTGGCCGGACCACGTTCGCGGCGACCCCCTGGAGTGACGCATGCCGGAGCCCCGCCCCCTGCGGCCGGGTGACCCGGAACAAATCGGCCCGCACCGGCTGGTCGGATTTCTCGGCGAGGGCGGCCAGGGCGTGGTCTACCTGGCGCGCACGCCCGCCGGGGAACGCGTCGCGCTCAAGGTGCTGCACGCCAGGCTCTCGGACGACGCGCAGGCCAAGCGGCGCTTCCAGCGGGAGGCCGACGCCGCCCGGCGGGTCGCCCCGTTCTGCACCGCCCGGGTGCTCGAGGCCGACGCCACCGGCGACCGGCCGTACATCCTGAGCGAGTACGTCGACGGCGAGTCGCTGCAGCAGGTGGTGTCCAGGGATGGGCCGCGCGATAGGTACGCGCTGGTCAGGCTGGCCGTCGCCACCGCCACCGCGCTGACCGCGATCCACCGCGCCGGGATCGTGCACCGCGACCTCAAGCCCGGCAACGTCCTGCTCGGCCCCGACGGCCCCCGCGTCATCGACTTCGGCATCGCCAGGGCCCTGGACGCCGCGTACAGCCTGACCACGGACCTGGTCGGCACGCCCGCCTACATGGCGCCCGAGCAGTTCCACGAGCAGGAGGTCGGACCCGCGGGCGACGTGTTCGCCTGGGCCGGGACCATGGTGTTCGCGGCGACCGGACAGCCGCCGTTCGGGTTGGGCAACCTGCCCGTGGTGATGCACCGGATCCTCGTCTCGGAACCGGACCTGTCCGGCGTGCCGGAGTCACTGCGCCCGCTGCTGGCCGCGGCCCTCACCAAGGACCCCCGGTCCCGTCCCGGCTCGGACGACGTGCTGAACATGCTGCTGAACGCGGCCGACGACCCCGCGCCCGGCTCCGGAACGTCCCCGCTCCCCTCGTCTCCCCGCGCGCCCGTCCCGGGCCTGTCCCCCGTTCCGCCCCCGGCGCCTCCGCCCCGCGCGCCCATCCCGAACCGGTCCTCCACTTCCCCGCCGTCCGGCGCGCCCGCCCCCGGCCGGTCCTCCGTTCCGCCCTCGTCGCCGGCTCCCCCGCCACCCCGCGTACCCATCCTGGACCGGCTCTTCGCTCCGTCCCCGGCACCGTCTCCGAAGACGCCTCCCACCGGGTTCTCCCCGTCGCCACCCGGCCGGTCTTTTCTGCTCGCCGGTACGGCGAGACGGCACCGGATCCTGACCGTCGCCTCCGCACTGGCCACCGCCTGCGTGCTGGGCGTCACCACCTGGCTGGTCCTGCCGTCCGGCGAGCCGGACGTCATCTCGCGGGCGACGCCGAAACCCGCGCCGACCGGCTTCGACGCGGCCTCGGTCGCGGTCGTCAACCCGTCGGCGCGCAAGGGCGGCACGATGAGGTTCGGCGCCGGATTCGTCGCCGACTCCTTCGACCCGGCCAACACCTACTACTCGTCGATGTGGAACATCGCGCGGCTCTACGGGCGCTCGCTGACGATGTACCGGCCCGTTCCCGGCGCCGCGGGCAGGAAACCCGTGGGCGACCTGGCGGAGGGCCCCGGCGTACCCAGCAACGGGGGCAGGACCTGGACGTACCGGCTCAGACAGGGGCTGAAGTACGAGGACGGCACGCCGATCGTCGCCGCGGACGTCAAGCACGCCGTGCTCCGCGCGATCGGCAAGGACACCCTCAGCCGGGGCCCGTACCACTTCGAGGAGCTGCTGAACCTGCCCTCGGGTTACCGGGGCTACTTCGCGTCGCCGAAGGCGGACACCGACGCGGCGATCCGCACGCCGGACGACCGGACCGTCGTGTTCCACCTCAGAAAGCCCCACGGGGCCTTCGACCACGTCGCCCAGGTCCCCCAGACCATGCCGGTCCCCGAGGCGAAGGACACCGGCGCGGCGTACGAGAAGCACGTGCTCTCCTCGGGCCCCTACATGTTCGAGAGCGCGGAGAGCGGCAAGCGGCTCGTCCTGGTCCGCAACCCCCACTGGTCACCGGCGACCGACCCGAACCGCCGGGCGCTGCCCGACCGCTACGAGATCACCTTCGACATGGACCAGGACGCCGTCGACAAGGGCCTCGTCTCCGGCGACCTCGACCTGGACCTCGACTCGGGGGCGAGCGGCGACCTTCCCGCGCGGATCGCGGCCGATCCCGCGCTCAGGGCGCGGGCCGACGCGCCCACGATCGGCTGGCTGCGGTACGTCGCGATCAACCCGCAGGTCCTGCCCTTCGACAACGTGGCCTGCCGCAGGGCCGTGTTCGCCGCGGCGGACCGGGAGGCCCTGCGCGACGCCTACGGCGACGGCCTGCGGGCGGGCACGATCGCCACCGGGCTGCTCCCGCCGACCATCTCCGGACACCGCCCGCTGAACCTCTACCAGACCGGCAAGGGCGACGTGACCGGGGCTCGCGAGCAGCTGGCCGCGTGCGGGCGGCCCGGCGGCTTCGCGGCCACGATCATCTTCCGGGCCGCGCAGCCCGCGGAGCGAAAGGCGGCCGAGGCCCTGAAGGCGGCCCTGGGACGCGTCGGGATCCGCCTCACGCTCAAGGGCCTGTCCCAGGCCGACCACACGGCCCAGCACGGCGGCAGCCCCTCCTATCTGAGGAAGGAGAAGATCGGCCTGTCCATCCGGGCCTGGACCGCCGACTGGCCGGAGGGCGGCAGCTACCTGCCGTACCTGGCGGACAGCCGGGAGATCCTGGAGGACGGCCTGTCCTTCAACGTGAGCGTGCGCCTGCCCGAGGCCGACCACCTCATCGACCAGGCCGGTGCCGAGCTCGACGCCGCCCGGCGCGAGGAGCTGTGGGCGCGGATCGACCGCACGGTCATGGAGCAGGCCGTCGTGCTGCCCGTCCAGTGGGACACCCGGCTCCTGCTCCGCGGCAGGCGCCTGACCAACGTGCACGTCAGCGATGCCTTCTCCGACTACGACTACGTCGGCCTCGGGCTTTCCTGAGCCCGCGCCCCCTCGCCGTATGTCACACCCCCGCGCGTCACACCGCGACCGGCCGGCGCCCGCCTCGCGACGATCCGGACGCCGGCCCGTCGCCGCTAGCTGGTGACCGCGAGGGCGAGGGGCAGCACGGCGGGGGCTCCGGCGTGGCGGAGCATGGCGGCTCCCAGCGTCATCGTCCAGCCGGTGTCGACCAGGTCGTCGACCAGCAGGACCGGACCCCCGGCCCCGGCGACGGCCGCGCCCAGGGCGGCGGGCATCGCGAGGGTGCCCCGGATCGCCTGGACCCGCTGCGCGCTGTTGAACTGCCGTCCGGGCGGGCCCGACCGGTAGCCGAGATCGCCCAGGTAGGACAGGCGCCCCACCTGGGCCAGCCGCTCGGCCAGGCTGCGGACGAGCTGGGGGCGGCCGCCCGAGGGCACCGCGACGACGCCCACCGGGCGTTGGCCCCACTCCCAGGACGACAGCACCTTGATCACGGCGGCGAAGACGTCGTCGGGAACCGGCCCGTCGGGGGCGCCGTCGGTGAGGAGGCCGCGCAGGCGGTTGCCCCAGCCGATGTCGGTGAGCCTGCCCAGTGCCCGTCCGGGCTCGGCGCCCAGCTCCGGCCTGATCCGGCCCTTGAGGTCGGCCAGCCCGGTCGGCCACTGCTTTCGCGCCTCGACGTCCACCCCGGGCCGCTGGAGCCGGTCGGCGGCCGACCGTACGGCCCGCTCGTCCACCTCGGGCGAGCGGTGGACTCCGGTGCAGTTGTCACAGCGCCCGCAGGGGGCGGCGGTGTCGTCGTCGAGGCGGCGGCGCAGGAACTCCTCGCGGCAGCCGGTGGTGTCGAGGTATTCGAGCATGGCCCGCTGCTCGGCCTCCCTCTCGGCGGCGACCCTGGCGTAGCGCGGGGCGTCGTAGCCCCAGGGCTCGCCGGTGGACTCCCAGCCGCCCTTGACCCGGTGCACCGCGCCGTCGACGTCGAGGACCTTCAGCATGGTCTCCAGGCGGCTCCGGCTGAGGTCCACCCGGTTCTCCAGGGCGGCCGTGGACATCACGCCGCCCTCCTCCAGCGCGGCCAGCACCGTACGCACGACGGGCTCGGGCGGGAAGGCCAGCGAGGCGAAGTAGGCCCAGATGTCGCGGTCCTCCGCGCCGGGCAGCAGGATCACCTCGGCCCGCTCGACCCCTCGGCCCGCTCGGCCGACCTGCTGGTAGTAGGCCACCGGGGACTGGGGGGCGCCGACGTGCACGACGAAGCCGAGGTCGGGCTTGTCGTAGCCCATGCCGAGCGCGGAGGTCGCGACCAGTGCCTTGACCTTGTTGTCGAGCAGCGCCTGCTCGGCGGCGAGCCGCTCGACCTGCTCGGTCTGCCCGGAGTAGGCGATCACCTCGTGGCCCTGCTCGCGCAGGTAGGCGGCGATCTCCTGGGCGGCGGCCACGGTGAGCGTGTAGACGATGCCGGAGCCGGGGAGCTCGTGCAGCGTCTGGGCGAGCCAGGCCAGGCGCTGCTCGGCGCCGCGCAGGCGCACGACCCCGAGGTGGAGGCTGTCGCGCTCCAGCGCGCCGCGCAGCACGAGCGTCTCCTCGCCCATCTGCTCGGCGACGTCGCGGGTGACCCTGGCATTGGCCGTGGCGGTGGTCGCGAGGATCGGCACGCCCTCGGTGAGCTCCTCGAACAGCGTGCGCAGCCGCCGGTAGTCGGGGCGGAAGTCGTGGCCCCAGTCGGAGATGCAGTGTGCCTCGTCGACCACGATCAGGCCCGCGCTCTCGGCCAGCTCGGGCAGGACGTGGTCGCGGAAGTCGGGGTTGTTGAGCCGCTCGGGGCTGACGAGCAGCACGTCGACCTCGCCCTCGGCGACCTGGTTGTAGACCTGCTCCCACTCCTCGGGGTTGGCCGAGTTGACGGTGACCGCGGTGATCCCGGCGCGCTCGGCGGCGGCGATCTGGTTGCGCATCAGGGCCAGCAGCGGTGACACGATGACGGTCGGCCCCTCGCCCAGCTCGCGCAGGAGCGCGGTGGCGATGAAGTAGACCGCCGACTTGCCCCATCCGGTGCGCTGCACCACGAGCACCCGGCGCCGGTCCATGACCAGTGCCTTGATGGCCGCCCACTGGTCCTCGCGCAGCCGGGCGTGCTCCCCGGCGAGCGCCCGCAGCCGCTTCTCGGCCTCTTCGCGCAGCATCAGCTCTTCGCTCACCCGGTCATTGGTACCAGGTCTCGCCGACTGTTTTCCCCCGGTACGGCACACCCGGGCCTCGACGCCGCACCGGGGAGGGGCATCCGAGGGGGGTGGGGCCCGGCGCGGGCCCTGCCGGAGGAGGATGGGGAGCCCCCGGAGCACGCCGTGCCGAAGAGGGACGGAGGGCCCGGCGGACGCCCCGCCGGAGAGAGGGGCGGGGGCCGGCCGGAGGGCTTCCGGGCGGTCGGCGGGCGCGCGGCGGGGCGGCGTCCGGGGGCCGCGGCCCGTTTCCCCGGCTCCGCCGGACGTGCGGCGCCGGGAGCTGCGGACCTGACGGGCTCCACGTCGTGATTTGATGCATCCACTATGGACGTCACCACCTGGTACCTCGAACAGACCTCACGCTCGGACCTGCTGCCCGCCAAGCCGCCGTCGGTCGAGGTCGACGTCGTGCGCGCCGAGCTGCCCTCGCCCGAGTTCAGCCGGTTCCTCACCACGGCCGTCGGTGGGGACTGGCACTGGACGAACAAGCTGCCGTGGACCTGGAACGAGTGGGCCGACTGGCTGGCCGGCGGCGTGGAGACCTGGGTGGCCTACCACCGCGGCACCCCCGCGGGCTATGTCGAGCTCGCCCCCCAGGAGGACGCGACGGTCGAGATCGCCTCCTTCGGCCTCCTGGCGTGGGCGATCGGCAGGGGCATCGGCGGGCACCTGCTGGAGATCGGCGCGGCCAGGGCCTGGGACCTGGCCGACCGGCAGCCGGAGCGGGAGCCGACCCGGCGGGTGTGGCTGCACACCTGCTCCCTCGACAGCCCGGTGGCGCTCGCCAACTACCGGGCGCGCGGCTTCAGGATCTACGACACCAGGCTGAACGTGCCGGGTGACGAGCACGAGGGCGAGACCCCCGGCCCCTGGCCGGGAGCGGGCCCCCGGACCCGCGATCTTCCCACCGCCCCGGGCACCCCCGGAACCCCTCGGGAACGGCCTTAGCACCCTCGGGCAGGCCGGGAAGGCCCGGAAGTGTCGGATGGGCTGGGTATGGTATCGAGTCTCGGTACGATGCCCGGTCGCCCCCGTCGCCGGTCTCCCGCCGGACATCCCGGCCAAGGCTCCCCGGGGAGCCGGCGCCAACGGTTGGACCACGAAGACAGAAGGAGGATGCGCCTCCCCCCGGCCTGACGGCCGGGGCGCGCGCGCAGGAAATCAGATGGCTCGACGGACGACCACACCCCCGACAGACGAGGGCTTCGAGGAGCGGATCGTCGACATCGACGTTTCCACCGAGATGCGCACCAGCTTCCTCGAATACGCATACTCGGTCATCTACCAGCGTGCGCTGCCGGACGCCAGGGACGGCCTGAAGCCGGTCCAGCGCCGCATCCTCTACTCGATGAGCGAGATGGGCCTGCGGCCCGACCGGGGCCACGTCAAGTCGTCGCGCGTCGTCGGCGACGTGATGGGCAAGCTCCACCCGCACGGCGACACCGCCATCTACGACGCGCTGGTCCGCATGGCCCAGCCGTTCTCGATGCGCCTGCCGCTCATCGACGGGCACGGCAACTTCGGCTCCCCCGACGACATGCCCGCCGCGATGCGCTACACCGAGGCCCGGCTGGCCTCGGCGGCCATGGCCGTGGTCCAGTCGATCGACGAGGACACGGTCGATTTCAAGCCCAACTACGACGGCCAGGAGACCGAGCCCACGGTCATGCCGTCGGCCTTCCCCAACCTGCTGGTCAACGGCGCCACCGGCATCGCGGTCGGTATGGCCACCAACATGGCGCCGCACAACCTCGTCGAGGTCGTCGCGGCCGCCCGCCACCTGATCAAGAAGCCGGACGCGACGCTCGACGACCTGATGCGGTTCGTCCCCGGCCCCGACCTGCCCACCGGCGGCACGATCATCGGCCTCGACGGCATCCGCGACGCGTACACCAAGGGCCGGGGCACCTTCCGGATGCGCGCCAAGTGCGCCATCGAGCAGGTGAACCCCCGCCGCAAGGGCATCGTCGTCACCGAGCTGCCGTTCAACGTCGGCCCCGAGCGCGTGGTCACCAAGATCAGGGAGCTGGTCACCGCCAAGAAGCTCCAGGGCATCTCCGACCTCAAGGACCTCAGCGACCGGCACAAAGGCCTCAGCCTGGTCATCGAGATCAAGAACGGTTTCATCCCCGAGGCCGTGCTGGAGGAGCTCTACCGGCTCACGCCGATGGAGGAGACCTTCGGCATCAACAACGTCGCCCTGGTCGACGGCGAGCCGCGCACGCTGGGCCTGCGCGAGCTGCTCCAGGTCTACGTCGACCACCGCATCGACGTGGTCCGCCGCCGCTCCCAGTACCGCCGGCGCAAGCGCGAGGAGCGCCTGCACCTCGTCGAGGGCCTCATCGTCGCCCTCCTCAACATCGACGAGGTCATCCAGGTCATCCGCTCCTCCGACAACTCCGCCCAGGCCCGCGAGCGCCTGACGGAGGTCTTCCAGCTGTCGGAGATCCAGGCCAACTACATCCTCGACACCCCGCTGCGCCGCCTGACCCGCTACGACAAGCTGGAGCTCGACGGCGAGAGCCAGACCCTGCGCGACGAGATCGCCGAGCTGACCGCGATCCTCTCCTCCGACGACAGGCTCCGCAAGGTCGTCTCCGACGAGCTCGCCCAGATCTCCAAGACCTTCGGCACCCCGCGCCGCACGGTGCTGCTGGAGTCCTCGGGGGTCGTGAGGAACACCTCGGCCCCCCTGGAGGTGGCCGACGACCCCTGTCTGGTGCTGTTCTCCTCCACCGGCCTGCTGGCCCGCACGTTCGACGCCTCGCCGCTGGCCGGCGACGGCGACCGCTCGGCCCACGACGTGCTGATCTCCGCCGTGCGGAGCACGGTCAGGGGCGAGGTGGGCGTGGTCACCAACCAGGGCCGGATGATCCGGGTCCAGGTGGTCGACCTGCCCACGCTGCCCCGCTCGGCCAACCCGCCGTCGCTGTCCGGCGGCCACCCGGTGTCGGAGTACGTCACCTTCAACCCGGGCGAGACCGTCGTCGGCGTCGGCTCGCTCGACCCCGACGGGCCCGGCCTGGCGCTGGGCACGGCGCAGGGGGTGGTCAAACGGGTCGTTCCCGACTACCCGGCCAACCGCGACGACTTCGAGGTGATCACCCTCAAGGAGGGCGACACCGTGGTGGGCGCGGTGGAGCTGGACAGCGAGGACCACGACCTCGTCTTCATCACCTCCGAGGCCCAGCTGCTGCGCTACTCCGCCTCCGTCGTCCGCCCCCAGGGCCGCCCCGCAGGCGGCATGGCCGGTGTGCGGCTGGACGGCGACGCCGTGGTGGTCTGGTTCGGCGCGGTCGATCCGGCCCTGGAGTCGCAGGTCGTGACGATCGCCGGTTCCTCGACGGCACTGCCCGGCACCCAGATCGGCGGCGCCAAGATCTCCGATTTCGCCGAATACCCGCCCAAGGGCAGGGGTACCGGCGGGGTCCGCGTCCAGCGGTTCCTCAAGGGCGAAGACGTCCTGCTGCTCGCCTGGGCGGGTCCCGGCCCGGCCCGCGCGGTCTCGGCCGTCGGCAAGCCCGTGCCTCTCCCCGAGGAGCTGGGCCGCCGTGACGGCTCCGGCGTACGGCTCACCCACACCGTGTCGGCCGTGGGCGGCGCCCTCCGCGCCGGAGACGGCACGGAGGGCGCCGGGGTGGCTCCCGCCCCGGAGGAGTAACCCTCGTCCGCGACAAAGCCCCTGGAGCTCCCGCCAGGACGACGGGAGCTCCAGGGGCCGGGTACGGCGGGCCACCGGGGGGCACGCGAGGCGGTCAGCGGACCGCGGAGCCCTCGCGACCTCCGGCTGTGAGGCCCGGACACCACGCGAGGCGGCCGATCGAGCGCGAAGCCGCGATCACGCGAGACGCCCGATCGGCACGGAGGCCCTGAGAGCGCGCAGGACGATCAGTCGACGCACAGGCAGAACGGGTGCCCGGCGGGGTCGAGAAAGACCCGGAAACCCTCGTCCTCGCCCGGCTGGTACGGGTGCTTGGACGCGCCGAGGGCCAGCGCCTCCTTCTCCGCCTCGTCGAGGTTCTCGACCGTCAGATCGAGATGGAACTGCTGGGACCGCTCGGTGGAGGGCCACTCCGGTGGCCGGTAGCCGGGGACCAGCTGGAAGCAGAGCCGCCCGGGCCTGCCTCCGGTGACCACCACCCAGTCGTCCTCGACACTCGCGATCTTCCAGCCCAGGAGGGCACTGTAGAACTCGGCCAGTTGCTTGGGGTCTGGACAGTCGAGGACGATCGACCTCAGCTGCGCGATTCCCATGCTTCCTCCCAGACTCGGCACCATTGAAGATCCTATGGCGGTGTCACCGGGAGCTTCAACGGCGTTCCGCGCCGATCGGGCCCGGGGCACGCGGGACGCCCCGGCCCGGTGTCACGGCCGCGGCCCCGATCCGCCTTTCCCCGGCGGACGGCCTGAAACCCGGGGTCTCAGGTGAGCGCGCCCTGGAGCGCGAAGCGGATCGCCATCAGCAACTGCCAGGGCTCACCCGACTCCCAGAAGCGGACTACCTTGGCGACCCTGTCCGTCGGCTCGAACTCGCCGGTCCCCTGCGGGCCGAAACACCCCGCCTCCGCGAGGACGGCCACGAACGGGTCGTCGTCCTTCAGCGACCGGGTGTAGACCGCCGCGTCGAGCAGGGCCAGCGCCGAGCGCGCGTTGCGCCCCCCGTCCCTGACCTCGACCCGGTCCAGCTTCCGCCTGCCCTGGTCACGAAGATAGTCGGCCAGCGATTCGGTCCTGCTCATCAGCCCCTCCACACTTCCGGACTTTGGGTGACGACATCATGACCCAGGGTGAGAAGCGGTGGCGGGATCTTGGTGAAGTCCTCACCCGGTGCGGCCCCGGCAACTTCCGGGAAACGGGCATGAAGCATCATTAGTCCGTTGATTGCGCCGACCGAGGGATGCGTACGTGAGTGCTTTTGACGACCTGCTGGCCGCCAACGAGGAGTTCTCCGCCACGTTCACCAATGCCGAACTGACCGGCAGGGCCGCCCGCGGCCTCGCCGTGGTCACCTGCATGGACTCGCGGATCGATCCGCTGGGCGTCTTCGGCCTGAAGCCGGGCGACGCCAAGATCCTCCGCAACGCCGGGGCCCGGGTGACCGACGACGTGCTGCGCACGCTCGTCCTGGCGGTCAACCTGCTGGGGGTGGAGCGGGTGCTGGTCATGCCGCACACCGACTGCGGGATGAACAAGGTCACCGACGACGAGGTGCACGCGATCGCCGCCCGGCACGGCGTCGACACCCGCAGCCTGGACTTCCACACCGTTCCCGACCAGGACGCGGCGCTGCGCCACGACCTCGTACGGATCAGGACCAGCCCGTTCCTGCCCGCGGGGATGCCGGTCGGCGGGGCCGTCTACGACGTGCGCACCGGCAAGCTGATGCCGGTCGAGATCTGAACCTCGTGATCCGGTCCTCGTGATCCGGTCCCGGCCGGGGCCGGATCACGGTTTCGCGGTTCGCCGCGTCTCCCGGCGTTCGAGAGTCCCGGGCATGACGGATCAGTCGCCGGCACATCCGATCGGCGGCGGACCGATCACCTGACCGGTGCGGCGAAGCCCGCCTTCGGCCGTCCGCGCCGGGGAATCACCCGGCGGGGACGGTCAGGCGTCGATGTGGTCGCGGTCGATCTCGGCCGCGCTGCTCACGATGAACTCCCGGCGCGGGGCCACGTCGCTGCCCATCAGGAGGGCGAAGATGCGCTCGGCCTCCTCGATGTCCTCGATCCGCACCCTGCGCAGGGTGCGGTGGCGGGGCTCCATGGTCGTCTCGGCCAGCTGGTCGGCGTCCATCTCACCCAGGCCCTTGTAGCGCTGGATCGGGTCCTTCCAGCGCTTGCCCCGGCGCTCCAGGTCGCGCAGCACCCGCTGCAGCTCGGAGTCGGAGTAGCAGTAGACGTACTTGCCGTGACCGCGCGTGGGGTTGATGACCTCGATGCGGTGCAGCGGCGGCACGGCGGCGAAGACGCGCCCGGCCTCGACCATCGGCTTCATGTAGCGGTGGAACAGGGTCAGCAGGAGGCAGCGGATGTGCGCCCCGTCGACGTCGGCGTCGGCCATCAGGATGACCTTGCCGTAGCGGGCGGCCTCGATGTCGAAGGAGCGGCCGGAGCCCGCGCCGATGACCTGGATGATCGCGGCGCACTCGGCGTTCTTGAGCATGTCGGCGACGGACGCCTTCTGCACGTTCAGGATCTTGCCCCGGATCGGCAGCAGCGCCTGGAACTCCGAGTTGCGGGCCGCGCGGGCGGTGCCCAGCGCCGAGTCACCCTCGACGATGAACAGCTCGCTGCGGTCGACCTCGTCGCTGCGGCAGTCGACCAGCTTGGCGGGGAGTGCCGAGTTTTCCAGGGCGGTCTTGCGGCGCTGGTTGTCGCGGTGCTCCCGGGCGGCGATGCGGGCCTTGGCCGCCGCGACGATCTTCTCCAGGACCGCGCGGATCTGCGGCTTGGCGTTGCGCGGCGGGTTGGCGAGCAGCTCCTTGAGCTCTCGCGAGACGACGTGGGCGACGATCCTGGAGGCCGCCGAGGTGCCCAGGACCTCCTTGGTCTGGCCCTCGAACTGCGGCTCGGGCACCCGGACGGTCACCACCGCGGTGAGACCCTCCATGATGTCCTCGCGGGTCACGGGGGCGTCGCCGTTCTTGAGCAGGCGGGTCTCTCGCAGTTGCTCGTTGAGGGTGCGGACCAGGGCGCGCTCGAAGCCGTTGACGTGGGTGCCGCCCTTGGGGGTGGCGATCACGTTGACGAAGGAGCGGACGGTGTTGTCGTAGCCCTTGCCCCAGCGCACCGCCACGTCGACGGTGAGCTCCCGCTGGACCTCGGTCGGGGTCATGTGCCCCAGGTCGTCGAGGACCGGGACGGTCTCGTGGAAGTGGCCGACGCCCTGCAGCCGCAGCACCTCGCAGACGGCCTCGTCGCGGGCGAGGAACTCGGTGAACTCCGAGATGCCGCCGTCGAAGTGGAACTCCTCCTCGACGGCCTCCTCGCCGCGGCTGTCGCGAACGGCCAGGGTCAGGCCCGGGACCAGGAACGCGGTCTGGCGGAGGCGGACGTGGATCTCGTCGAGGGAGACCTCGGCCTCGGGGAGGAAGATCTGGTGGTCGACCCAGAAGCGCACGCGGGTGCCGGTGACGTTCTTCGCCACGCCGCCGCCGTCGCGCAGCCCGGACTTCTTCTTGAACTTGGCCTTGGGGCCGTCGCCGTCGAAGACGCCGGGGACGCCCCTGCGGAAGCTGATCTCGTGGATCCGGCCGTCGCGGTCGACCTCGACGTCCAGCCGCGAGGACAGGGCGTTGACGACGGAGGCGCCGACGCCGTGCAGGCCGCCCGAGGCGCCGTAGGAGCCGCCGCCGAACTTCCCGCCCGCGTGGAGCTTGGTGTAGACGAGCTCCACGCCCGCCAGGCCGCTCTTGGGCTCGACGTCGACCGGGATGCCCCGGCCGTCGTCCCGGACCTCGATGGAGCCGTCGGGGTGGAGCTCGACCTCGATGCGGCTGCAGTAACCGGCCAGGGCCTCGTCGACCCCGTTGTCCACGATCTCCCAGAGACAGTGCATGAGACCGCGACTGTCGGTCGACCCGATGTACATGCCTGGACGCTTGCGGACGGCTTCGAGACCCTCCAGCACCGACAGGTGGCGGGCCGTATAACCCGTCTCCGCGCTAACTGCGGTCACGCCCACTCCCACTCTGTCGAACACGTGTGCGCAGCTTACCGTTCTTCCCGCCACGCCGCGTACAAGCTTGCCATCCGGTGGGCACGGGCGTTACATCCGGCGTGATCATCGTTACTTTCGGACACTTTCCGCTCTGGGCGTAGCAGGGGGTCGGTTGGGAACGTTCGTATCGGGTTAGATGTTCTCTCAAGTGACTGACGCCAGATCCTCCACCTCAGGGGATGACCTGAAAGGCGATACGTGACTGGAACCCTCGCCCCCGCCAAGCAGCTCACAGCTGCTGACCGCTGTGACCGGTGCGGCGCCCAGGCTTACATCCGCGCGACCCTGCCCGTAGGTGGGGAGCTGCTGTTCTGCGCCCATCACGGGCGGCAGCACGTGGCCGTGCTGAGAGACAAGGGCGCCAACATCCAGGACGAGTCCGCTCGTCTCAGCGACGCCCCGGCAACGGCAGGCAACGACGAACGATAACCAGACGAATGGAGCCATCATCGGACCCGATAGTGATATCGGCCCGCCACCGTGAAGCCCTGGCGCTCGTAGAGCGTCCTGGCAGCGGTGTTCGACTCCACTACGACTAAATATGCCCGTTGTGTGCCCTGCGCCCGCGCATGCGAGAGCAGGGCACGCAACACCTTCCGTCCATGGCCCCTGCGCCGCGCGTGCGGCATCACGGCCATGGAGTAGATCCCGAGCCACTCCCCCTGGACCACGCCCCGCCCCACGGCCTCCCGGCCGAGCGAGGCGTACACGGCGGGCACGCCGGTGAGGATACGCGCGGCCGTCGCCAGACCGTCGTCACCGAACCTCCCGTCCACGCTCCACCAGGCGTCCAACCACGCCTGCGAGGGCGCCCCAGCGAGCTCGACCGACCCTCCAGGCTCCCCCGCCTCTCCGGGCTCTCCCGGCTCCTCCGGCACGTCGCCCCCGGGTTCGAGGCGCGCCGTCATGATCAACGTGGGATCCACCACCCGGTAGCCGCGCTCCCGCAGCGACGCGTCCAGGCCGGGTGTCGCACCGCCTCCCACGGAGAAGACGCAGGGCAGCCCACGGTCGGCGTAGAATCTCTCGGCCCTCTCGATGCCCGCTTCCAGATCCTCGGGCTCGCCCAGCGGCAGCACGGAGTTGGCCCGTTTGGTCACCCCGTCGGCGGCGCGCAGCGTCCAGCCCCCGGCGTCCACCCGCTGAATCGCCGGCCAGGCCTGGTCGACCAGCCGGTCGAAGACCTCATCGATCATGCTGAAGGATCCTAACCCCCCGATCGCCCCACTACGCTCGGCGACTGTGCTGATTCTGCTGCCTCCGTCCGAGGGAAAGGCCGCGCGGGGCGACGGTCCCGCCCTCGACCTGTCCCGGTTGAGCTTTCCCGCCCTCGGCCCGTCCAGGGAGATCGTCCTGGACGCGCTCACCGCGCTGTGCCAGGGCCCCTCCGGGCGGGACGTGCTCGGCCTGTCGCCGGGGCAGGCCGGCGAGGTCGACAGGAACCTGCTCCTGCGGACCGCTCCGACGCTGGCCGCGGCCGACCTGTACACCGGCGTGCTCTACGACAACCTCGGCCTGGCCTCGCTCTCCCCCGAGGCCTCGGCGCGGGCCTCGGAGACCCTGCTGATCTTCTCCGGCCTCTGGGGCCTGCTGCGGACCGGTGACCGCGTGCCGCCGTACCGGTTGTCGATGGGGGTGCGGCTGCCGCCGCTCGGCGGCCTGGGCGCCTTCTGGCGCCGGTCGGTCACACCGCTGCTCGACGCCGAGCCCGGCCTGGTCGTGGACCTGCGTTCCAGCACGTACGCGGCGGCGTGGCAGCCGGGCGGGCGGGCGGTGGCGGTACGGGTGCTCAGGGACGGGAAGGTGGTCAGCCACATGGCCAAGGCCACCCGCGGAGTGATCGCCCGCTCCCTGCTCGAAGGCGGCGTCGATCCGGAGAGCCCTGAGGAACTCGTCAAGGTCCTGGACCACCTCGGCCACTCCGTCACGCTCTGTGCGCCGCCCACGGGGAAACGGTCGTGGACACTCGACGTCATGTCGTGATGTGCCGGGGACGCGGCGGGCAGGAGACCCCGCGTGACCGGCGGCGCCCAGGGCCCCGGCCGGCTCACGCCGCGACGAGGTGGAGCCGCCCGCAGGCCCGCTGGAACTGCTGGGCGGGATCACCGAGATAGGACCACGGCAGTTTGCTGACCCGGCCCCCCGTCCGCACCAGGTGCCCGCGCGCGGGTCGTCGCAGGTCGGCGAGGTAGAAGGCGGCACCGAACAGGTTGTGCGCCTCGATCGACCGGGGATGGCTGTCACGCCCCACCCAGCGGCCCGAGTGCGAGACGACCTCGCGCAGCGCCCCGTCGGAGAACCAGCCGCCGCGCGACATCGGCGACCGCTCGGCGGCCACCTGCTCGAAGTGGGCCAACGGCACCAGGGACGCCATCGGATCCCCGTCTGGCGCCCGCGCGACGGCCTGCCTGGCGAACTCCAGCATCTTCTGGGCACTGCCGCCCCAGGCGGGGGACAACGTCATGAGCCGGGCCACGTTGGCCGGGAACAGCGTGGGATAACGGCGAACGGCCTCGTACCAGACCGCGTCCTTCTCCTGGCGCGGCCGGTCGAGGCCGAGATAGAGCCACATGATCGATTCCCAGGGCACCGGATCGGACGGCGAGAGCGACGCCGCGGCGAAAAGCGGCATCCTGGCCGACTCCATGGCCTCCTGGAACGCCTGCATGCGCCGCGCCTGCACGGCCCGCGCCTTGACATCCGGCTTGATCGCCCAGGCTTCCTCGATTCGGGTGCGCCCGAGCCAGAGCCAGAGGTCGGGGTTGGCCCGGTCGCGGGCCGTCAGCGCCTCTATGGCACGGCTGTGGCCGACGGCGGCCATGGCCAGCGCCTCGACCCTGAGCGCACGGCTCTCCGGATCGCCGCGGGCCGCGCCGATCGTGACCGTACCGGCTTCGAACACCTTCCGGCGTACCGCGGCGACCGCGTCGTCGAGCATCGCGTCCGCCCACGGACGATCGACGATCACCCGCAGTCCCCGGGCGCGAATCCTGTCAGCTTCGGCCACACCCATAAGGCGGCAGCCTAGGATCGCGTTCCACACGGCGTGCTACCGAGCTGTTACACCCGCGTTAACGACAAAGGGCCCGCACCATACGGCACGGACCCTTTGTCAGGAAACCTCTAGTCGAGATAGTCGCGCAGGACCTGCGACCGGGAGGGGTGACGGAGCTTGGACATGGTCTTGGACTCGATCTGCCGGATGCGCTCGCGCGTCACCCCGTAGACCTTGCCGATCTCGTCCAGCGTCTTCGGCTGACCGTCGGTCAGACCGAAACGCATCGAGACCACGCCCGCCTCGCGCTCGGACAGCGTGTCCAGAACGGAGTGGAGCTGCTCCTGCAGAAGCGTGAAGCTGACCGCGTCCGCGGGAACGATGGCCTCGGAGTCCTCGATGAGGTCACCGAACTCGCTGTCTCCCTCCTCACCCAGCGGGGTGTGCAGGGAGATCGGCTCGCGGCCGTACTTCTGGACCTCGACGACCTTCTCCGGGGTCATGTCGAGCTCGCGCGCCAGCTCCTCCGGGGTGGGCTCGCGGCCCAGATCCTGGAGCATCTGCCGCTGGACGCGGGCCAGCTTGTTGATCACTTCGACCATGTGGACCGGGATGCGGATGGTCCGCGCCTGGTCGGCCATGGCCCGGGTGATCGCCTGCCGGATCCACCAGGTGGCGTAGGTGGAGAACTTGTAGCCCTTGGTGTAGTCGAACTTCTCGACCGCACGGATCAGGCCCAGGTTGCCCTCCTGGATCAGGTCCAGGAAGAGCATGCCGCGCCCCGTGTAGCGCTTGGCCAGCGAGACCACGAGGCGGAGGTTGGCCTCCAGCAGGTGGTTCTTGGCCCGGCGACCGTCCTCGGCGATCCACTCCAGCTCGGCGCGGACGTCGACCGGGAGCTTCTCGCCGTCGGTGCCGAGCTGCTCCTCGGCGAACAGGCCGGCCTCGATGCGCTTGGCGAGCTCGACCTCCTGCTCGGCGTTGAGCAGGGGAACCTTGCCGATCTGCTTGAGGTAGTCCTTGACCGGGTCGGCGGTGGCGCCCGCGGCGGCGACCTGAGGCACCGGGGCGTCATCGTCGTCGTCGGTGAGGATGAGGACCTCGTCCTCGTTCACCTCGACGGCCTCGACCTTGGGCTCCTCCTCGGTCTCCGCCTCGGCCTCGACTTCGACCTCGGCTTCCACCTCCACCTCGACCTCGACTTCGACCTCGGCGACGGCCTCCAGGTCGAAGTCCTCGATCTCGACGTCCTCGAGTTCGATGACCTCGTCGTCGTCACCGGTGACCGGCTTCGACGCGGACGCGGGAGCCGCGGCGGCGACTCCGGGACCGGCCTTCTTCGGCGGCGGGGTGGGAACCGGCTTCTTGGCGGCCGGGGCGGTCTTCTTGGCGGGAGCCGCCTTGGCCGGGGCCACCGGCTTCTTGGCCGCGGTCGTGGCGGGCTCGGAGCCGCTGACGACCGCGGTGACGGTCTCCGGCTGCTCCTTGGCCGCCGCGGCGGTCTTGGTCTTTTTGACGGCGGCGGGCGCGGCCGGGGCGGTACGGCGCTTGGCGGGAGTGCGGGGCTTCTTGGGAGCCGCGGAGTCCTCGGCAGTCAGCCGTACTGTGATGCCCTCTTTGCTGAGGCTTCGCAGGATTCCAGCGACCTGCGCCATCGGAATGTCCGCTTCCTCGACGGCCTTGCGGACATCCTCGGACTCGAGGAACCCCTGCGAGCGCCCCCGCTCCATCAGCTGCTGAATGACGGGCTCGTTCAGCTCGGATGGCTTCGAGCGAGTCGAACTTGCAGGCGACACGAACACCTCTCGAAGGAAAGCGTGACGAGAATGGACCCAGATGCCCAACTAGGGGCAGTTTTACCTCTAGTTGTGATTAACAAGGCCGCGCGAACCGCGACGCACCTGTCCAGCATTGTGGCATGACACCGTGATCCATACGGCCGCCTCCTGGCGGTTGCCCTCCACCCTAGGCCGACCAAGAGAGTAGTGCGTACGGAAGCGAGGCACCGATACCCGAAAGCAACCGTTATGACTGTTTCATTCAGTCACTCTTCGTGGCGAGGGGAACGTGAATCGCGAGCACCGTGACGTCGTCATCCTGCTCATATCCGGACAGCATGCGATCTACAAGAAAATCAAGCAACATGTGCGGGCTTCCGACCACTTCGGCCGGCGCTTCGGTCACAACAGAGCAAAGATCAGCGAGCCCGGCATCGAGGCCACGCTTACGATTCTCCACCAGACCGTCCGAATACAGGACGGCGGTGTGGCCCGGCGGGACGCAGAACCTGAACTGCCGGCGGCTCGTGGGCCAGCCCAGCGGGGTGCCCGGCTCGCCGTCGCACAGCAGCGGCACGCCCTGCGGGGAGACCAGCAGGGGCGGTGGATGACCGGCGAGCGCCAGCGTGCCCTCTCCGGTGCCCGGCTCGACGACCATGTAGGCGAGGGTCGTGACCTGCTCCTCCTCCTCGGTGGCCTCGAAGACCCTGTCGAGGCCGGTGAGAACCGCCGCGGGCGGCGGGTTGGTCAGCGCCAGGGCCCGCATGGCGTTGCGGATGCGGCCCATTCCGGCCGCGGCCTTGACGCCCTTGCCCATGACGTCGCCGACCACCGCCGCGACCCGGCCGTCCTGGAGCACGAACGCGTCGTACCAGTCGCCGCCGACCTGCACGTGGCGGCTGCCGGAGCGGAACCGCTGGGCCAGGACCAGGCCCCGGACCACCGGCAGGCGGTCGGGCAGCAGGCTGCGCTGGAGCGTCTCGGCCGTGCGGTGCTCGCGCTCGAACAGGGTGGCCCGCTCCACGGCGAGGGCGCACTGACCCGCAAGCGCCTCCAGGAACACCCCGTCCTCCTGGGAGATCTTCTGAGGGCGGGTGAAGGAGAACCTCAGCGCGCCGAGCGCGCGACCCGCGGCCAGCAACGGCAGGCCCACCCAGGCCCGCTCGTCGCTGTGGGCGATGAACCCGGTGATCGCCTCGTTGTCGCCGCCGGCGTCGACCAGCTGGGAGCGCAGGCTCTCCGGCGACTCGGCGAAGACCGGACGCCGGCTGTTGACCGCCATGGTCATCACGCTGGAGTGCGACAGTGGGATCTCCTCGCCGGGCGCGCCGGGGACGTCGGGGATTCCGCCGCTGTTGACCAGTTTCAGCGCGGCCCGGTCGACGTCGAGCAGCGCCACGGCCGAGCGGTCGGCCGCCAGCGCCGTGCGGCCCACGTCGATGATGACCTGGACCACCTGCTCGACCGTGAGCGCCTCGGCGAGCATCGCCGTGGCGCCCTGCAGGCGGGCGGTCCGCAGGGCCGCGGCGCCGAGCTGGTCGGTCAGGCGTCCGCGCATCTCCTCGGCCTCGCGCTGCGGGGTGACGTCGGTGTTGGCGCCCACCCACTCGACGACCCGGTTGTGCCGGATGATCGGGACGGCGCGCACCTCGAAGTGCCGGTAGCCGCTGGCCCGGGTGCGGACCCGGTAACTCCACTCGAACATGGTCCGGCCGCGCAGCGCCTCGCGCCACGCCTCCTCGGTGTGCGGGCGGTCGTCGGGGTGGACGGCCTCCAGCCAGCCGTGGCTGAGGTATTCCTCGAGCCCCTGGCCGGTGATGGCCCGCCACTGCGGCGCGTCCTCCTCCACGACGCCGTTGGGCGCGGTGATCCACACGAGCTGGGACTGGGCCTCGACCAGCGAGCGGTAGCGCTCCTCGCTGCGCCTGAGGTCCTCCTCGACCTGCCTGCTGTCGGTGATGTCGACGCCGACCAGGCAGATCGCGCGAAGCGTGCCCTTGTCGTCGTGGATCGGGGAGAAGGTCAGCGACCAGTGGTGGGTCTCGCCGTCGGCGGTGCGCACGCGGATCCGCTGGTCGCCCTCGACCTCGGCCCCCGCCACGATGCCGCGTACCGAACCCTCGATCAGGGCGGTCAGGTCGGCGGAGAGCAGCTCGCCGGGGGCGCGGCCGACCAGGCGCTCGGCGGGAAGGCCGACCACGTCGGCGAAGACCTCGTCGACGCGCTCGAAGCGGCCGCCGGGGTCGAAGAACGCGAAGGCGAACGGCGACTGTGACAGCAGGCCCTGCAACAGGCCGGAGTCTGAGATGTCCACACCCGACTCCCGGGGACGGGGCACGGAGGTTTCGGCGCTCATGGTCGGCACCTCCGTCGCGTGCCAGGGTCTCCCACGAGGCACATCTCCAAACTTGCGAATTGGCGTAGCGCGGCTCCGGGGGACCGGATCCTGGAGTACATCATCGGCGATGGGCAGGTGCGGACGGAAGCCCCGCCCAAGATGCGGTCCGCGCACCCCGGGAACACCGCCGCTCCGATGACCGGAACCCTCGCGCCGGCGCGAGGGGGCTCCCGCACGGGCGCCGACCGGCCGGCGTTGCGCCTCCGAACGTTTGCGGCCAGGACCATAGCAGGATCGGGCCGGACCGTCCCGGCAACTGCCCACCTCATCTCCGTCGGGCTTGCAGGCGAAATCAGGCTACTGACTCACCGTCAACTCGGCTCCCTGTTCGGGGACACTCACTTACTCCTCTGTTGCAGGATTCAGTCAAGACACGGGGCCAGCTTTCCATATCACGGCGCCGAGGGTTGACACTCCCGAGATAAGTTGTGGAATGAAAACGCACGTCCTCGCCGACACATCCGGGGGATGCCCCCCGGGAAACTCCGGAGGAATGCGACATCCATGCCCGTTCTCACCACCCGCTTCGCCGGGCCTTCCCCGAACCTCGCAGCGCCCTCGACGCCTTCGACGGCCCTGTACGAGCCGGTGACCTCTCATCTGGCCGCCGAGTTCCTCACGGTGCCCCTCGACACCGTCGACAGATGCGTGGCCGAGGTCTGCGCCTGCGCCGAGCATCTCGGCATCGAGCCGACGGCCGAGGTCGTCGAGCGCGTCGCCCGCGAGCATTTGCTCGCCCTTGTCAACTCCGCGCCGCCGCCCCGCGGTCCCCGGTAGCATCGGGAGCACCCGGCCGTCTTCTACGCACCGTTTGGACCGGGAATGCGAGAAGGTTGGGGCGTGAGCGAGCGAAGCGAGCGGGCCAATCAGCGCGGCGGCGGCGTCCGTGATGGGCTCGCGCGCCCGACGGGGGAGGCTGCTTGAGCCGGCGACATCGTCGAGACCCCAGGGAGAGCCAGTCCCCCGAGGCGGTCTTCTCCGAGATGTTGCTCGCCGCTCGCGAGCTGCTGGCCGTACGCAGCCCGCTGGACGCCGAGCTCATGGTCTCCGACATGATCGGAGCCTGGTGGGGGCGCCGGCTGCGCCGCGGGGACGCCGAGCAGGTCCTCGGGGAGGGCCTGGTCGACTACGCGGCCAAGGCCGGCTCGCCCGCCGCGCTCACCCTGCTGATCGCGCTGGCCTACCTCGGCACGGCCCGCCAGGCCGCCAAGGCGGAGGGCGCCGCGCTGGCGCTCATGGAGCGCGACGTGGCCAGGCCCCGCTGGGCCGACCGGCTGGGCGTGGTCAAGACGACCGGCTGCTTCGTCTCCCGCGACGCGTACGGCGACCAGGACACCGTGGTGTGCACCTTCGGCTACCGGGGCACCGACAACATCGAGGACCGGCACGCGCTGGTGGTGATCGTCGACTACAACATGCGCGGCATCGCCCGTGACGCATGGGTCTCCTCGCACGTCGACAAGCTGCTGGAGCAGGCCAGGGCCGAGGCCGAGGGCAACCCGATGCTCAGGTTCGGGGAGATCGAGCCGCAGCAGGCCAGGGCGCTGCTCGAATCGGCCATGAAGGCCACCGCCGACTACGGCCAGCGCAAGGCGGCCGCGCCGGTCAGCGACAGCTACAGCGCCTACCACGCCTTCGCCAGGTCCCGGATCAAGGCGCTGCCGCCCGGCAGGAAGCGGCCGGCCCCGCTGCACAGCGAGGCCCCCTACAGCCGCGACCGCCGGGCGATGCTGGCGGCCGAGTTCCTGTCCTCGGACGCGGCCGAGCACCTGTCCGACCCCTCGGCGGCCTCCCGGTGCGCCGACCACATCATCGACTACGGCTGCGACCAGGATTTCGGCCGCCCGCTCCGGGTCAGCCCGACCAAGTGCGAGACGTTCCTCCTCGACTGGCTGCCGCGCAAGGTGATGCTCAACACCGCCGAGCAGGAGGCGGTGCCGCACGTGCTGGGCGCGTGGGCGCGTTTCGCCGCGGGCAGGACCGGGCTGCCCGACGAGGGGCTGCGGGCCACGCTCGACGCGGTCTGGGAGGCGACGGGCAAGTTCGCGGAGTCCTACCGCGACCCGACGACCTTCGGGCTCGACCGCGACCTGCTCGACCGGCTGTTGCCGGACGGCGACCTGTCGGCGCTGGCCAGGCGGGTGTTCGCGTTCCCCTTCCTGCAGGGCACGCACGGCGAGATCAAACTCAGCCTGCTCAACCCGGCCGACGACACCGACCGGCGGATCCTGCTGGGCATCGACCACGCGGGCGAGCTCGACCGGCGCGACTACGACGAGCACCTCGCCTGGCACGAGGAGATCGCCGCCCGCCTCTGGGAGGGCGACCCCCCGCAGCTCTGGGAGGCGGCGCAGCGGCTGCTGGACCTGGGGCACGACCGGCACGACGTGCTGCACGTGCTGATCGAGATCGCCGAGCGCATCGGGGACGACCCCGAGGAGCTGGCCATCGCCCTCGATGACATCGCGGACATTCCCGACGAGCCTCCGGTGTAGGTGAGCCATGGTGATCGATCTCAACGCCGATCTCGGCGAGGGCTTCGGAATCTGGCGGCTGGGCGACGACGAGGCCCTGCTCGACGTCGTGACCAGCGCCAACGTCGCCTGCGGGTTCCACGCGGGCGACCCGCTGATCATCCGCCGTACGTGCGCGGCGGCGGTCGACCGCGGGGTGGTGATCGGCGCCCAGGTGTCCTACCGGGACCTGGCCGGGTTCGGCCGCCGGGAGATGGACGTCGACCCCGAGGAGCTCTGCGCCGAGGTGCTCTACCAGCTGGGGGCGGTGGACGGCATCGCCAGGGCGATGGGCGGCCGGGTCTCCTACGTCAAACCGCACGGCGCGCTGTACAACCGGATCTGCCGCGACCCCGAGCAGGCGGCGGCCGTCGTGGCGGCGGTCGCCGACTACGACCGGGACCTGCCGCTGCTGACCCTGCCCGGCTCCGTCGTCCACGAGATCGCCGCCGGGGAGGGGGTCGCCACCGTCGTGGAGGCGTTCGCCGACCGCGCGTACACCGGCGCGGGGACGCTGGTCTCGCGCCGCTCCCCCGGCGCGGTGCTGCACGACCCCGGCACGGTCGCGAACCGGGCCGTGCGGATGGCGACCGAGCGGGTGGTCGAGGCGGTGGACGGCTCGCGGGTCCCCGTCGAGGCGCGCTCGATCTGCGTGCACGGCGACACCCCCGGCGCCGTGCTGATGGCCCGCGCCGTCCGCGACGGCCTGCTGGACGCCGGAGTGACGCTGAGGTCCTTCGCGTGAGCATCCGGCGAGCCGGGGAACACGCGCTGCTGGTGGAGACGGGCTCGCTGGAGGTCTCCCACCGGCTGGACGCCCTGCTGCGGGCCGACCGGCCCTCCGGGGTGGTCGAGATCGTGCCCGGCCCCGTCACCGTCCTCGTCACCGCGCCGGGGAGCGACCCCGCGCGCCTGCGAGACGAGCTCTCCCGTCTGCTGGACACGGCCTCCGCCGCGGACGCGGCGGTGACCGGGCCCGCGCCCGAGGTGGTCCTTCCCGTCGTGTACGACGGCGCCGACCTCGACGACGTCGCCGCGCTGAGCGGGCTCTCCCGCGGGGAGGTGGTCGAGCGGCACACCGGGCGGGAGCTGGTGGTGGGCTGGCTGGGCTTCGCCCCCGGGTTCGCCTACCTCACGGGGCTGGACCCGGCGCTGCACGTCCCCCGGCTGGAGACCCCACGGACCTCGGTGCCCGCCGGGGCGGTGGCGGTCGCGGGCCCCTACTCGGCGGTCTACCCCTCGGCCTCCCCCGGCGGCTGGCGGCTGCTCGGCCGCTCCACGACAGCGGTGTGGGACGTGGCCGCCGACCCGCCCGCCCTGCTCACGCCGGGGACGCGGGTGCGGTTCCTGCCGGTCGGCGAGCCATGATCGAGGTGATCGCGCCGGGGCCGTACGCCACCGTGCAGGATCTCGGCCGGCCGGGGTACGCCCACCTCGGGGTGCCCCGCTCGGGCGCGGCGGACGAGCCGAGCCTGCGGCTGGCCAACCGCCTGGTCGGCAACCCGGAGAACGCCGCGGGGATCGAGCTGACCCTCGGCGGCGCCCGGCTGCGCTTCACCGCCGGGGCCTGGGCCGCCGTCACCGGTGCCGCCTGCCCCCTGGACCTCGTACGACCGCGCCGGGCGGTCCCGGCCGAAACGGGCGAGGTCTCCACGGGCGAGGCGTTCGTAGGGGGCGCTTCTTCGGGCGGCGCCTCCGCGGGTGGTGTTCATCCGGGCGGTGTTCATGCGGGCGGGGCGGGCGCTCCCATGACGGTCTCGCAGGGGATGTGCGCGCCCTTCTGGGTCCCCGCGGGCGGCGAGCTGTGCCTGGGGATGCCCGGGGCCGGCCTGCGCACCTACGTCGCCGTCCGGGGCGGTGTCGAGGTGCCCGTCACGATGGGGAGCCGGTCGGCCGACTCGCTGTCCGGCCTCGGTCCTCCCCCGCTCCGCGCCGGGACGGTCCTGCCCGTGGGGCCGACCGGTGGCCTGCCGCCGATCATCGTGGACGCGGCGCCCCCGCCGCAGGCCGGGGCGGGCGTCCTGCGGGTCGTGCCGGGCCCCCGGGACGACTGGTTCGTCCCCGGAGCCCTGGCCACCCTGTGCGCGGGGCCGTACGAGGTCAGCCAGGACAGCAACCGGGTGGGCGTGCGGATGCGCGGCGCCCGCCTGGAGCGGGCCAGGGACGGGGAGCTGCCCAGCGAGGGCATGGTGGCGGGGGCCGTCCAGGTGCCGCCCAGCGGCCAGCCGATCGTGTTCCTCGCCGACCACCCGCCGACCGGCGGCTACCCGGTCATCGCCGTCCTGACCTCGGCGAGCCTCGCCGGGGCCGCCCAGCTCCGCCCCGGCGACCGGACACGCTTCCGCCTCGCCTGACCCGGCCGGCGGGCGGCCCTCGCCTCGCGGGGCCGGATGGGCCACACGACCGGGCACGAGGACGGGCGGGCGCGTACGGGCGCCTCGCGGGTGGTCCGGACCGAGGCGACCGGACCTTGCGTGGGCGACCCGCGTCCGAGCGGACCGAGGCGACCGGGCCCCGTGTGGGTGACCCGCGTCCGAGCGGACCGAGGCGACCGATTATCGTCATCGCGACGATTGAGGAGACCACATGTCGCTCGCCGAGCTGATGGCCCCCCTCCTGCGACCGGCCTTCACCGTCGCGGGAACCCCGACCAGCTGGGCGGAGCTCCTGGGATTCGCCACCGGCGTCCTCACGGTCTGGCTGGTGGTCCGCCGGAACATATGGAACTGGCCGATCGGAACCGCCAACGTGATCCTGCTCGGGGCGGTCTTCCTGACCGCCGGGCTCTACGCGGACGCGGCGCTGCAGATCGTCTACGTCGCGCTGAGCCTGTACGGATGGTGGCAGTGGCTGTACGGCGGGGCCGGGCGGACCCCCTGGAGATCCGCCGTACCGGACGCGCCGAGTGGGCGGCGCTGGCCGGTTTCGGGATCGTGGCCACCACCGGCCTCACCCTCGCCCTCACCGCCTGGACCGACTCGACCGTGCCGGTATGGGATGCCCTGACCACCGCCCTGTCCCTGGCCGCGACCTACGGGCAGAGCCGGAAGCTGGTCGAGTCATGGTGGCTGTGGATCGCGGCCGACGTGGTTTACATACCCCTCTACGCCTACAAGGGCCTCCACCTGACCGCCGTCCTGTACGTGGTCTTCCTGGCGCTGTGCGTCGCCGGTCTGCGGGCCTGGCAGGCGGATCTCACCTCCCGTCCCGTCCTGGCGGCGGCGTGAGCGGGCCTCAGGGGGCGCGGGGCGTGCCGGTGGACGGCGGGACCTTCTCCCACGGGCTGGTGATCGGCAAGTTCTACCCGCCGCACGCCGGACACCACCACCTGATCGACACCGCCGCCGCGCGATGCGCCGGGGTGAGCGTCGTGGTCGCCGCGTCGACCGCGGAGAGCGTCCCGCTGGGGCTGCGCGCCGCCTGGCTGCGCGAGGCGCACCCTCAGGCCCACGTGACGATCGCCCCGGTGGTCGACGACGTCGAGATCGACTACGACGACCCGGAGATCTGGTCGGCGCACGTCGAGGTGTTCCGGTACGGCCTCGCCCAGGCGCACGGCCGCGTGCCGGAGATCGACGCGGTCTTCTCCTCCGAGGCGTACGGCCCCGAGCTGGCCCGCCGGTTCGGCGCCGCCCACGTCGGCGTCGACGCGGGCCGGGAACGGTTCCCGGTCAGCGGGACGATGGTCAGGAACGACCCGGTGTCGTGCTGGGACCATCTCTCTCCTGCCGTACGCGGCCACCTGGCGCGGCGCGTGGTGGTCGTCGGCGCGGAGTCCAGCGGCACGACCACGCTGGCCAGGGCTCTGGCCGCCCACTACGCGGCTCGCGGCGGGCCGTGGGCGGCGACGCGCTGGGTGCCCGAGTACGGCAGGACGTACTGCGAGGAGAAGCTCGCCCTGGCCCGCCGTCACGCCAAACTCGGCGGGCTGCCCGAGCCATGGCTGGAGGACCTGGGGTGGGAGCCCGCGGAGTTCGGCGTGATCGCCGAGCGCCAGCTCGCCTGGGAGGACGCCGCGGCCAGGACGGGGTCGCCGCTGCTGGTGTGCGACACCGACGCCTTCACCACCTCCCTGTGGCACGAGCGCTATCTCGGCGAGCTCTCCGCGGAGGCCACCGCCGTGCACCGCCGGGCCCGGCACGACCTGTGGATCCACACCTCGGTGGAGGGCGTGCCCTTCGAGCAGGACGGCTGGCGTGACGGCGAGGCGATCCGGCACCGGATGGACGCCCGTTTCCGCGAGGAACTGGCCGCGGGCGGGCTGCCCCACCTGGTCGTCACCGGGCCGCCGGAGATCCGGCTGTCGCGGGCCGTACGGGCGGTGGACGCCCTGCTGGAGCGAGGCTGGGAGTTCGCGGAACCGCTGTAGGGGCCCGGAGAGGCCCGCCCCGGCGGGCGGCGTCGCGGGCCTCGCCCGGCCGAGCCCGGGTCAGCGAAGGAGCGCGGAGACCCGTTCGGTCTCGGCGGCGAGGGCGGCGGCCGGGACCTCCTCCAGGAGGTCGACGGCGATCCTGCCGTCCTTCGCCTCCCAGACCCCGGCCACCCGGCCCTCGTGGATCACGACCGGGGAGATCCAGCCGGCGGCCCGGCTGACCTTCGCCTTCGCCGCGGCGGGCAGGAGGGGCTCCAGGTCGCGCGGGGCGGCCAGGATGTACTGGTCGAAGCCGGGCAGGAGGTGGACCCCGGTGGCGGGCCGGGTCGCGGCCAGGTCGTCGAGGTGCTCGGCGAGCATGACCATCGGCCGGCCGTCCACCTCGATCTCGGCCAGCTCGGGGGTGAGGTCGCGAAACCAGCCGCGCAGCGTCGCCTTGCGGACGGCCCCCCGGTACAGCCAGCCGTCGAACGTCTCGGGGGCGCCGGGACCGTGGGCGCCGAGGAAGGAGCGGAGCAGCCGCACCCCGCCCTCCTCCGCCGAGGGAAGCTCGCCGGACCAGCCGGGCACCTGGTCGCGGGGGCTGGCGAAGGTCACCCGGCCCTCGCGCGGCGGGCCGTAGCAGAGCTCGCCGAGGAAGCTCAGCGGCTTGAGCAGGGCGCCCCAGCCGGAGGTGAGCGCCTCCCGCAGGTGGGCGTCGCCGGTGACCTCGATGACCCCGTCGACCAGCTCCTCGCGGGTGAGGACGCGGCCCGCGAGCGCCTCGGGCGCGGCGTCGAGGATGGCGGCGACCTCGGCGGCGGTCACGCCGTGGCCGCGCTGCCAGGAGCCCTTCTCCCAGTTGCGGAACGAGCCGAGGACGGCGGCGTAGGAGGCCAGCTCGTCGGCGGGGACGAGGTGCAGGGTGCCGCGCGCCGTCCAGGTCTTGACCAGGCTGCGATCTCGCCACAGGGCGCGGTCGATCTCGCCGGGGTCCGGCCGCGCGCTCCGCACGGCCACCGCCAGGACCGCGGAGGAGGCCACCTGCGCCTGCACGCCGGTGAGCCTGCGCACGACGGACACCGCGTCGGGCGCGTCGGCCGGGTCGACGAACTGCCGCTTCAACCGCCAGGAGAGCACCTGGGGCCAGGTCACCGAGATAGCCATGACCAACTTCTACACCGCGTCCCCGACAGAACACGGCCCGCCGGGGACAGGCCTGGGGCTATCGCACGAAGCCGATGTCCTGGTATCTCAGGTCGTAGAAGCCTCGGGCCCCGAAGTTGGCGAGGTTGCTCTTGACCGCGACGTTCTGCGGCCGCTGGTAGAGCGTCACCACGTTGACCGCCTGCCAGATGAGCTTGTCCGCGGCGTTGGTGTCGGCGATGGCCCTGGCGTCGTCGAGGTTGGCGGTCGCCTTGTTCATGGCGGCGTCGATCCGGGGGGAGCCGATGCGGCCGAGGTTGGCGTTCCATTGCCTGGTTCCGTCGGGGCGCCTGACGGCGTCGGCGTACTGGCCGTAGGCGCTGGAGACGGGAAAGGGCGTGCCCACGTACGCGAACGCGGTGATGTCGTAATTGCCAGGAATTATGTATTTAGTGAAGTAGTCGTCCGTGGGCACCGACTGCAGGGTGACCCCGACACCGATCCGGCCGAGCATGTCCTGGACGAGCTCTGCCTCGGATTTGGCGAGTTGCAGGCCCGACGGCAGGACGAAACGCAGGTTCAGGTCCCTGCCGTCCTTCCTGCGGGTCCGGCCCTCCAGTTTCCAGCCCGCGGCCTCCAGCTCCCTGCCGGCCCTGCCGGGGTCGTACGTGCCGATCTCACCGGCGTTGTCCCGGTAACCCTCCTGGGTGTTCATGAAGAAGTGGTTGTTGAGCAGCACGATCGGCCAGTCGAGGCCCTGGAGGTCCGACTGGGCGATGGCCTGGCGGTTGATACCCATCGCCACGGCCCTGCGGACCCTCAGGTCGGACAGGACGGCGCTCTCGCCGTTCATCGTGATGTGCCGGAAGTCGGGGCCGGCCGCCTGCCGCACGATCGCGTCCGGGGTGCTCTTGGCCCGCGCGTAGTCGGGCGCGGACGGGCCGATGTCGAAGGTGTCGAGCTCGCCGTTGCTGAAGGCGCCGACCAGCGCGTCGCTCTCCAGGGAGCGGTAGATGATCCGGTCCAGCTTGGCGCGATCGCCCCACCAGCGGTCGTCCCTCGCGATGGTGAGGGTCTTGGCGGTCGGGTCGAACGCGACGAACTTGAACGGGCCCGCGGTGACCGGGACGCGGTTCAGCCAGGCGGTGTTGAACGCCTCGGGGGTGACGTTGGTGCTCCGGGGGTAAAGAGGCGCGAACAGCGACTGCCAGTCGCCGAAGGGCTTGGCGAAGGTCACCACGACCTGGTGGTCGTCCCTGCCTCTGGCGACCTGCTGGATGTTCTGGTAGCCGGTGGTGCTCGCCACCCGGTAGTCGGCGTCGCGGCCGTTCAGCGCCTGCCACTGGGCGCGGTAGTCCTCCCAGGTGATGGGCGTGCCGTCGGACCATCTGGCGCGCGGGTTGAGGGTCAGCGTGACGACCTGCCTGGGCCTGTGCGAGGTGACCCTGCCCTCGGACAGGTAGTCGGTGTTCGGGGAGATCTTCCCCTTGGCGTCGGAGCGGAAGGGGGAGGGCATGAGGGCGTCCATGACCCTCTTGACCGTCGCCAGGTTGCCGTCGACGTGGTTGAGATTCCAGTTGGACGGATACTCGTTGAGCCCCCAGCGGAGCACGCCCCCGTCCGCGACCCGGTCGCGGGCGACCGGGTTGACGTCGTAGGCCTTGACCGCCGGGGCGGGCCCGCCCGGCTTTCCGCCTCCCCCTCCCCCGCACCCGGCGAGACCCGGCGCCACGGCCAGGGCCACGGCCAGCGTGGCGGCGAGCGCGCCCACGCGCCGGATTGATATCACGGTGTTCCTCCCGGGGCATACGAGTGGGCGTGCGGCCGTGCACGGGGCCGTGCGTGCGACCGCGCGTACGACTGTGCGTGCGGCTGTGTGTGCGAACGGCGTGCGGCCGGTCTGGTCTCGGCGGGCGTCTCGGTAAGCGTCTCGACGGGCGTCCCGGCATACGACCGGGCGCACGGGTGGGTCATGCGGCGTCGGTCGGTCATACGGCGTCGGTCCTCTCGGCGAAGTGGCACGAGACGCCGTGGTCGTCCCCGAACCGCCGTACCTCGGGCTCCTCGTCCACGCAGCGCCGCCTGTCGGTCTCGTCGAGGACCTTGAACAGGGGGCAGCGGGTGCGGAAGCGGCATCCCGAGGGAGGGTCCGCCGGGCTGGGCAGGTCCCCCTCCAGCAGGACGCGCCTGCGGGAACGTTCCAGCACCGGGTCCGGCAGCGGGATCGCCGACAGCAGGGCCCGCGTGTAGGGGTGCGCCGGGGTGTCGTAGACCGCGCCGACCGGGCCGATCTCGGCGATCCTCCCCAGATACATGACCGCGACCCGGTCGGCGATGTGCCGGACCACGGCCAGGTCGTGCGCCACGAACAGGTACGACAGGCCCAGGCGGGCCCTCAGCTCCTCCAGCAGGTTGAGCACCCCCGCCTGGATGGACACGTCGAGCGCCGAGACCGGCTCGTCCAGCACGACCAGCCGGGGTTCCAGCGCGAGGGCGCGGGCGATGCCGACGCGCTGGCGCTGGCCCCCGGAGAAGTCCTGCGGGTAACGGGCGGCGTGGCCGGTCTCCAGCCCGACCAGGCCGAGCAGCTCGCCGATCCTCGGCCCGGGGTTCCGGTGGCCGTGCGCGCGCAGCGGCTCGGCGAGGATGTCGTAGACGGTCATCCTCGGGTCGAGGGAGGCCAGCGGGTCCTGGAAGACGACCTGCATGTCGCGCCGCACGGCCATCCGGTCGCGGGCGCCCATCCGCGAGGTGTCGCGGCCCAGCACCGTGATCCTGCCGCGCTGCGGCACCGCGAGTTCGAGGATCTCCATCAGGGTGGTCGTCTTGCCGCAGCCCGACTCGCCGACCAGGCCGAGCGTCTCGCCCTCGCGGACGTCGAAGCCGACGCCGTCCACCGCGCGGACCGTGCCGACCCGCCGCCGCAGGAGCGCCCCCTTGACCAGGGGATAGTGCTTGACCAGGTCCTCGACCGCCAGGACCACGCCGCGCTCCTCACGCGGACGCGGCGGCTCCTCGACAGCGGCGGCGGCGAGGTCGGCGGTGTCCGCGGGCGCCGCGGGGCTCGCGGGGCGCCGGGTGGCGCCGCCCCCGGCGGATCCGCGCACGCCGTAGACCTGGGCGGGCGACCAGCCCTCCGCCTCGATCTCGCCGGAGCGTATGCACGCCGCGAGGTGGCCGGGCGAGCCCACCGGCTCAGGCTCCGGCTCGGCCTCGGCGCACGCCGGGACGGCGATCGGGCAGCGCGGCTCGAACGGGCAGCCCGGCGGCAGCGCCGCCGGTGACGGCGGGTTTCCCCCGATGGGCACCAGCGGCTGCTCCCGGCCGCGGTCCAGGCGCGGGATCGAACCGAGCAGGCCCATGGTGTACGGCATGCGGGGGCGGTAGTAGACCTCGTCCACCGAGCCGACCTCGACGGGACGCCCGGCGTACATGACGAGGACCCGGTCGGCGAACCCGGCCACCACCCCCAGGTCGTGGGTGATGACGACGATCGCCGCGCCGGTCTCGCGCTGCGCCGCCTTCAGCACCTCCAGCACCTGCGCCTGGATGGTCACGTCGAGCGCGGTGGTCGGCTCGTCGCAGAGGATCACTTCGGGGTCGTTGGCGATCGCCATCGCGATCACCGCGCGCTGGCGCATGCCGCCGGAGAACTCGTGCGGGAACGCCCTGGCGCGCTGCGCGGCGTTGGGGATGCCGACCAGGTCGAGCAGCTCGACGGCGCGCCTGGCGGCCTGGCCCGCGCTCACCCGCTGGTGGACGCGGATCGCCTCGGCGACCTGGTCGCCGACCCGGTAGACGGGGGTGAGCGCGGAGAGCGGGTCCTGGAAGACCATCGAGACGGTCTTGCCGCGGAACGCGGTGAGCGTCCTTTCCGGGGCGCCCAGGATCTCCTGCCCGAGCAGCCGCACCGAGCCGGTGACGCGGGCGTGCGCCGGGAGCAGGCCCATCACGGCCAGCGAGGTGACAGACTTGCCTGAGCCGGACTCCCCGACGACGCCGAGCACCTCGCCCGGACGGACCGCGTAGCCCATGCCCCTGACCGCGCGGACCGCGCCGGGCCCCGAGCCGAAGGTGACGTCGAGGTCGCGCACCTCGAGCACGGGGGCGGCCGGGTCGGGCACGGGTTCGTACGCGCCGCTCCCGCCGCTCCGGGACGTCGTGCCCGAGGGCCGCTCGCTCGCCACCGGTCACCCGCCCCTGTGGGACGTGGGATCGGAGGCGTCGCGCAGGGAGTCGCCGACCAGGTTCACCGCGAGCACGGTGACGATCAGCAGGCCCGCGCAGAACCAGAACGTCCAGGGGGCGTAGAGGGCCGTCTTCGCGCCGTCGGCGATGAGGCTGCCCAGCGAGACGTCGGGTGGCTGGATGCCGAAGCCGAAGTAGGACAGGGACGTCTCGGTGAGGATCGCGGCGCTGACGTTGAGCGTGGCGTCGACGATCAGCAGCGAGGACATGTTGGGGATCACGTGCCGGAAGATGATCCTCGTCGGGGGCACGCCCATGAACCTGGCCGCGTGGATGAACTCCCGCTCCCTGAGCGAGATGGTCATGCTGCGGACGATCTTCGAGGTGACCATCCAGAGGAAGAGCGCCAGCACCAGCACGAACACCGGCCACTGCCCCCCGGCGAAGAGCGGGGACATGATCGCCAGGATCAGGAAGGCCGGGAGCACCAGCAGCAGGTCGGTCAGCCAGGTCAGCGCGCGGTCGGTCCAGCCGCCGAAGTATCCGGCGAAGGCTCCCACCACGGCCGCGAGCGCGGTGCCGACCACCGCGGCGAGCAGGCCGACGACCAGGGACCTCTGCATGCCGCGCAGCGTGACCGCGTACACGTCGGCGCCGGTCTGCAGGGTCCCCCACCAGTGCTCGGCGGAGGGCGGCGAGAGGAAGGCCGTGTAGTCCTTCGAAGCGTACGTCCAATGGGTGAGGTGGGGCCCGGCGAAGGCCAGCAGGAAGATCAGCACGAGCAGCGTGAAGCCGGTCCTGCCCCGGCCCGAGCGCAGCAGGCGGCCCGCGACCACCCGCAGCCGCGAGGGCGCCTTGATCCTGTCGACGGACGCCCGGTGTTCGGCGAGCTCCTCCTCTGCGATGGTCATCCGCGGCTCACCCCACCCGGACGCGCGGGTCGAGGAGGGCGTGGAGCACGTCGGAGGCCAGCGAGGCCAGCAGCACGGCCAGCGCGGCGAAGCAGCTGATGGCCGCGACGGTGTTGACGTCGTTGGTGGAGATCGAGTTGACCAGCTGCTCCCCCATGCCGTGCCAGCCGAAGATCTTCTCGGTGAAGGTGGTGCCGACCAGCAGCGACCCGAAGGTGAAGGCGAAGTAGGTGACCGCCGGGATCAGCGCGGTGCGCAGCGCGTGTCTGGTCAGCGCGGCGCGGCGGCTCAGCCCCTTGGCCATGGCCGTGCGGATGAAGTCGGCGCCGAGCACGTCGAGCATCATGTTGCGCTGGTAGCGGCTGTAGACGGCGACCAGCCCGAGCGACAGCGACAGCGTGGGCAGGGCCAGATGCCGGACCCGGTCGAGCACGGCGGCGGCGAACCCTTCCTGCAGGCCGGGCGTCGCCTCGCCGCTGACGAGGAAGATCTGGGTGCCGGCCGCCTCGTTGAGCCGGATCGCGGCGATGATCAGGATGTTGGCGAGCACCACCGTGGGAACCGCGAGAACGACGAAGGCCAGGCCGGTCGACAGCCGGTCGAAGAGGCCGTACTGCCTGACCGCGGCGTAGGCGCCGATGAGCACGCCGGTCACGCTGCCGAGGACCAGCCCGATCGTGATCAGGCGCAGGGTGACGCCGATCCGGCGCCCGAGGTCGTCGCCGACCGAGTCTCCGGTCACCGTCTTGCCGAGGTCGCCGCGCACGATGCCGCCCGCCCAGGTCAGGTAGCGCGCGAGCAGCGGGGTGCGGTCGTTCAGGTTGAGGTCGGTGAGGCGCGCGTCGACGACGGCCGGGGGAATCGGGGGGGTGCGGCCCTCGTAGTTGGAGCGCGGGTTGAGGGCGGAGGCGGCCAGCATGTAGGCCAGGCTGGTGGCCACGACGATCAGCACCAGGTAGTTGAGCAGCCTGCGGGCAAGGAATCCCGCCATCTTTCCTCCTCCGGAGCCCCGCCGCTGTCGGTGACCATCTTGCTACACTCGGCGACCGGTGGGCTGCATAGCGTACCGAATCGGAGGGATCTCGGTGAGAGATGGCGCCGCCGGGCCCGCGCGTCAGCCGGCCGGGCCCGAAGTCACCTCCCGAAGGACCGGGGGCCTTTCCCGGAGAGCCGCGGAGGCGCTTCCGGCCGGACCGGGGCCACTTCCCGGCGTTCCCGCCGGGCCGCCGGGGTCACTTCCCGGCGAGCTCGTCCACGGCGGCGCGCAGGTCGGCGCTGGTGATGGTGGTCAGGTCGGCGGCGCTGGCGGTGGCGCCGCCGAGGGCGGCCAGGCGGACGTCCCTGCGCATCGCGGCGCGCTCGAAGAGCGAGCGCGCGAACCTGCCGTTGCCGAGGCCGTCGATCAGGCCTTCGTCGCAGACCCAGGTGAAGACCTCGGCCAGGTCGCGGCGGGCGTCGTCGTCGAACCTGTCGCCCGACCCGTCGGCGAGCAGCACCGCGATCTCGGTGAGCTCCCCCGGCGAGTAGGAGGGAAACTGCACCCGCTGGTTGAACCTGCTGCCCAGGCCCGGGTTGGACGACAGGAAGGCGTTCATCTCCCGCTCGTATCCGGCCAGGATGATCACCAGCCGGTCGCGGTCGTCCTCGGCCCGCTTGAGCAGCGTCTGCACGGCCTCGGTGCCGAAGGCGTCGCCCCCGCTGTAGCCGGAGTTGACCAGGCCGTACGCCTCGTCGACGAACAGCACCCCGCCGAGCGCCCGGTCGACCAGCTCGTTCGTCTTGATCGAGGTGGCGCCGAGGTGCTGGCCGACCAGGTCGGCCCGCTGGGCCTCCACCACGTCGGGCTGGGGGAGCAGGCCCAGCGCGGCGAAGATGCGGCCCAGGATGCGGGCCACGGTGGTCTTGCCGGTGCCGGGAGGCCCGGCGAAGACGAAGTGCCGCATCTGCGGCGGGGTCGGCAGCCCTCGCTCCTGGCGCATCTTGGCCACCCTGAGCTGCGCGGCGATCGCGTGCACCTGCCGCTTGACGGGCTCCAGCCCCGCCATGCGGTCGAGGTCGGCCAGCGCCTCCTCGAGGGAGGGCGCGGCCTGATAGCCCCGATAGCGGGCGGTGAGCTCGTCGAAGGCCTTGACGACGTCGCCCTCGACCGTGGTGACCAGGTCCTCGGTGGTGGGCGCGCCGCCCGCCCCCACCACGCGCACGTCCCTGGCCTGCGCGGCGGCCTCCACGAGGCTGCGGACGAACCGGGCGTTGCCCAGGTCGTCGACGATCGCGCGCCGGTGGATGTCCTCGAAGCGGGCGAGCAGGGCGGGCGCGGCCTCGGGCGCCATCCGGTCGCCCCTGCGCCGCTGCAGCAGCTCGGTGATCTGGAGCAGCTCGTCGGGGGCGTAGCTCGGGAAGCGGACCCTGCTGGAGAACCGGCTGGACAGGCCGGGGTTCGACGACAGGAAGGTGGTCATCTCCTTCTCATATCCGGCCAGGATGACGATCAGCCGGTCGCGGTCGTCCTCGGCCCGCTTGAGCAGCGTCTGCACGGCCTCCGAGCCGAACCGGTCGGGCTGGCCGTCACCGGAGTTGATCAGGCTGTACGCCTCGTCGACGAACAGCACCCCGCCGAGCGCCCGGTCGACCAGCTCGTTCGTCTTGATCGCGGTGGCCCCGAGAAACTCCCCCACCAGGTCGGCCCGCTGGGCCTCCACCACGTAGGGGGTCTCCAGCAGGCCGAAGGCGTAGAAGATCTTCGCGACGGTCCTGGCCACGCTGGTCTTGCCGGTGCCCGGCGGGCCGACGAACACGAAGTGCCGCATCGGCGGCTCGGTGGAGTATCCGGCCTCCTTGCGCAGCCTGGCCGCCTCGATCGAGGCGGCGATCGAGCGGACCTGCTCCTTCACCGGGGCCAGGCCGATCATGGCGTCCAGCTCGCCGAGCGCCTCCTCCACCGAGATGGGCGGCGGCGCGTCCCGCTCGCCGGTTCCCTGGGCGGGGGCCAGGTGGCCGCCCTCGCGGACCCGGAGCCCGGCCTGGCGCTGCTCCCCCGTCTCCAGCGCGACCCGCACCCGGCGGGCCTGCAGGAACCGGTGGACCAGCACCCCGGCCGCCACGGCGTACGCGGCCCAGACGGCGACGGCGGGCACGAACGCGGTGACGACCACGCCGAGCAGGACGGCCGCCAGCCCGGCGGCCGTCAGCGCCATGACCGTGGTCACCCAGGGGGGGACCCAGCGGATGAGGTGGGCGGCCCCGGCGACCAGGGGGCCGAGGATCATCAGCGCCGTCGGGATCGGCGAGTTCCAGCCGGAGGCGCCCTGGACGATCAGGATCGTCGCCAGCCAGGCGAGCACCACGAGCAGGGTGGCGGCGGCGCGGGGGAAGCGCAGGGTCAGCGCCGCGAAGCCGAGCAGCGCCAGCGTGACGAAGAACGTGTTGAGGGCCGACCAGCCGAGTCCGAACGCCAGCGCGACCGCTCCGGCCAGCACCGCGACGTAGATCATCCTGCGCAGGGGCGGAGAGAGCCGGAAGTAGCCCAGCCGCACCTGCTCGAACAGATCCCGTGCCGCCGCGCGCCCCGCCGGACGGGCCCTGCTGGATTCCCGCATCACGCCTCCCCGGTCCGCCCCCGGTTATACCGCAACAGGGGGACGTTTGCGCGTGCCTGAGGATCGCGCCACGCCGTCGTGCGAGCACGATCAGATATACGGATGAGAACGGATGAAACCAACGTTCGAGGCAGCAAGCTCGTCCCGCGCCATCCCTGCCGCCACACCCTTCCCTGTGTCTTCTCCGCGCCCCGCGCGCGGCGGCCCGCGCCGGCGTTCCCGGCGGGTGGTATGACCCGGTCCCTGCCGCCTCCCTCCCCCCGCCGTCGCGGGGAACCCCGCGGGGGGACGGGCAGGAAAATGTCACCGCCCGGCAAGGCGGCCCCGCTCGGGGAAACCGCCCGCTCCGGTGGCCCGGATCCCGGCGGACGGCCACGGCCGCGCCCTCGGTGGCGGCCCGCGGGCCGTGCTCCCCGGCGAGGACGGGTCCGCGCTCCGGAAAGGACGGTTCGGCGCCCCTTGCGAAGGCGGCTCGGCGCTCCGGAAGGACCGTTCAGCCGCGGCGGGCGCGGCCCTGGTGGCGGCCGGGATACTCGCCGACCACCACTTCCTTGGGGGTGATCCTCAGCAGGTCGGCCTCGGTGTCGCCGATGGCGATGCCCCGCACCTCGGCCCAGAAGCGGCGGTCGAGCGGGTCGGCGACGAAGACCGCCACCCTGGGGTCGCGCTCGGCGGCCTCCCAGGCGTCGGAGGCGGCGATCAGGCGCAGCTCGCCGCTCGGGCCGACCGAGCTGACCGCGCCGACGGCCAGCGCGCGCGGGCCGCTGGGGTCGGCGTAGGCGAGCACCACCCCCCGCGCGTAGGTGAAGGCCGCGCGCACCTCCCCGCTGAGCCCCACCGGCGGCCCGGCGTCACCGGGAAGGCGGCTCCCGCAGCCGTCGCACATGACCAGCGAGGCCCGCCACGGCCCCGGCGCCCCCCGCCACCACGCCCGCACCGACCTCGTGGCGAATATCGCCACCGGTACGGCCAGCAGCGCGATCCCGGCCCACCAGGCCCACTCCCCCACATGGGCGAGCCCGAGGGCCGGTGCCGCCCCGGCCACGCCGAGCAGGATCGACGCCGAGGCAGGCAGGGCCAGCGCCGCCGCCAGCCCTCGGTCCGAGGCCAGCGCGCGGGTGAGGCCGGGGGCCGGTCCCGTCCGGCCGCGCGCCCAGCCGAGCGCGAGCGGCACGGCGAGCGCGGCCAGGGCCCAGCCCCGCTCGTCCAGGACGACGACGGCCACCACGAGTGCCACCGGCACCGACCAGGCCCGGCCCGCCACCAGCCAGAGGGTCACGTTCACGTCGCGCCTGGCCGTGCGGTCGTCCCCGGCGGCGGCGAACTCGGCCAGCGCCCTGACCGGCCGCCCGCGCCACGCCTCGACGAGCACGCGCAGGACGAGCAGCACCGCGCCGTTGAGGAGCACCAGCCCGGCGAGAGCCGCCCAGACCACCCCCGGCGCGCCCGGCGCCGGCCCGGAAAGGAGCGGCGGCACCTCCGCGGGAAGGGTGGCGACGGCGGCGACGTACGCGGCCACGGCGACCAGGCTGACCAGGACCGACGTGCTGAGCCAGAGGTCGCGGGCGAGCATGCCGGGCACGTACGACCAGAGCCTGACCCGGTGCGCCTGCCGCAGGGTGAGCGCCAGGACGGCGAGCGGCACCAGCCCGCCGCCGATCCTCGCCACGGTGGCCAGGCCGAACCCGAACTCCGCCGCGCAGACCGCGACGAGGGCGGCGGCCAGCAGGAGACGGGTCTGCCGCGACCACGCCTCCAGGGCGCGCCTGGCCCGGCCCGTCTCGCGGGGGTCGACCGGCCAGGCGGGGTCGTGGTGGGCGCGCGGGCGCTCCCAGCGCAGCCGGGTCAGGCCGAGGTTGATCCTGGCGCCCGGGTGGTCCGGCAGGCGGTGCAGCGCCTCGCGGTAGGCGGCCTCCGCGAGGCCGTACTCGCCCCGCAGCAGCGCGAGGTCACCGGCGAGGACGTGCGGGTCCGGCTCCTCCGGCGCGTAGCGGACGGCCCTGGCCGCCTGCGCCCGCGACTCGCGCCAGCGCCCCGGCACCCTGCGCAGCGCCGCTCCCAGGCGCATCCGCGCGGCCCAGGAGCCCGGTGCGAGGCGTACGGCCTCCTCGGCGGCCGCCACGGCCTCCGCGTCGCGGCCGAGCCGCTCGAACGCGAGGCTGGCGAGCCGGTATCCCCAGTCGGCGCCCGCCTCGGAGCGGGGGTCGAGGTCCAGCGCCCTGCGGGCGGCCTCCAGCGCGGCCTCGGGCCGGTCGCGGCCCAGCCACGCGGCGGCCACGGCGCACCACTGCCGGGGGTCGGCGGGGTCCCTGGGCGGCGGGACGGCGACCGGGGCGGGATCGTGCCCGTGCCGGAGGTCGGCGGGATCACGCGGCGGCGGGATCGGGGCGGGGTCGTTCCCGCCGGGCCCGCTCACCACGGCGGCTCACGGGCCTCGCGCTGGCTCCACACGATCGCCATGGTCCGTGCGAGATCACCTTTTGCCTAGATAGCGGTATATGCCTGTATCTCTCTAGAGAGGTCGTCGGCGGCGCCCAGAAAGGCGCGGCACATCGATCGACCCAGGGTGCAAAAGTGGACATTTCTCGTGAATCAATCGTCCAATGCCACCCCGGACAGTGCCCGACTTCGCCTAAGCTGCGACGCATGTTCGTCCAGGCCGGCAAACCCTGAGCGGCTTATGACCACCGTCATGGCCAGGCGCGCGGACGGCGACCCACGGGCATCCGGGGCCGGCCGGTGGTCTGTCCTCGCCATCCTCTGCTTCAGCCTGCTGCTGATCGCGGTGGACGCCACGGTGCTGCACATCGCGGTACCGGCGCTGACGGCCGGCCTCGAGCCGTCCTCCGTGGAGCTGCTGTGGATCATCGACGTCTACTCGCTGATGGTCGCGCCGCTGCTGCTGACCTTCGGCACGCTCGGTGACCGCTACGGGCGCAAGCGCCTGGTGCTGGCCGGATACCTGGTCTTCGGCGTCGCCTCGGCCGCGGCGGCGTTCGCGCCGACCCCGCTCGCGCTGATCTCCGCGCGCGCGCTGCTCGGCGTCGGCGGAGCGATGATCATGCCCGCCACGCTCTCCATCATCCGGCAGGTCTTCACCGACCGGCACGAGCGGGCGATCGCGCTGGGGGTCTGGAGCGCGGTGGCCGCGGCCGGGGCCGCGGTCGGCCCGCTCATCGGAGGGGTGCTCGTCGAGCATTTCTGGTGGGGCGCCGTCTTCCTGATCAATGTCCCCATCCTGGTGGTCCTGCTGCCCATGGCGGCCAGGATCCTTCCCGAGTCCCGCAAGCGCACGGGCCGGCCGTGGGACGCGCTCAGCGCGCTGCTGTCGGTGCTGGGCATCCTCGGGGTGGCCTTCGGCCTGAAGGAGGCGGGGGCCGGGCATCCGGGCGGGGTGGCGGCGTTCCTGGGCGGCGTCTGGCTGCTGGTGTGGTTCGTCCGCAGGCAGCGGCGGCTGGCCTTCCCCTTGCTGGACCTGAGCCTGTTCCGGCGGCGGGCGTTCTGCGCCGGGGTGGGCGGCGTGCTGCTGACGGTCTTCGCCCTGGTCGGGCTGGAGCTCATGCTCGCCCAGTATCTCCAGCTGGTCCTCGGCGACAGCCCGCTCCAGGCGGCCGTGCGGATGCTCCCCCTCATGATCGCCTCGATCGCGGGCGGCCTGGCCGGGGCGCAGCTGCTGCGCTGGTTCGGGCTGCGCGCCACGATGAGCGGCGGGCTGGCGCTGACCGCCCTCTCCCTCGCCCCCACCCTGACCTGGCACACCGAGGGGCACCCGATGGCCCTGACGCTCTGCTTCGTCGGCATCGGCTTCGGCATCCAGGTCACCCTGCTGGCCGCCTCCGACACGATCATGTCGTCCACCCCGGAGTCCCACGCGGGCGGGGCCGCCGCGATCGAGGAGACCGCCTACGAGCTGGGCGCCGGGCTCGGGGTCGCGGTGCTCGGCACGATCACCACGGTCGTGTACGCCCCGTCGCTGCCCTCGGTTTCCGGCGTGGCGCCCGCGATGATGGACCAGGCCCGCCAGTCGCTCGCCTCCGCCGCGCACGTGGCGCGGGAGATCGGCGGCGGCGTGGGGGACGCGCTGCTCGACTCGGCCCGCGTCGCGTTCGTCTCCGGCCTGCACACGACGGTGGCGGTGAGCGTGTTCCTGCTCGGCGCCACCGCGCTGGCCGTGACGCTCCTGGTGCCCCGCCGCCCCGGCGGACAGGGGAACGACCCCTCGTAAAGGGTTTGGAAGGTCTAAGCTCGGTCATTTATCGGTCAAGCATGGGCAAGAACGGGGAATCTAACCAGAATGAGGAACCGTGCGACAAACCCTTCATGATCTCGCTTCCCTGGCGGCCAGACTGGGCGTGGGCGGGATCTTCTTCGCCAACGGCTGGCACAAGCTCGAAGCGGGCCTGAACGCCACCGCCGAGCAGTTCACGTCCCTGGGCGCCTCCGGACCCTACGTGTGGGCCGCGACCACCATGCTGACGGAACTCATCGGCGGCGCGCTGCTGGTGGCCGGTCTCGCGGTGGCCGCGTGCGGGCTCCTGCTGTTCGCCGAGGCCCTCGCCGTGTTCATCCTGGCCAGCGGCGAGGTCGGCCTGCCGCTCACCGGTGGCGACGCCAAGCTGATCGTGGCGCTCGGGGCCGCCTCCATCCTGCTGGCGGTCGGCGGCGCGGGCCGCCTGTCGGTCGACCACATGGTGGTGATCAAGCGCCGCGAGGCCGAGGCAGCCGAGGACTTCGCCGCCGAGGCCGAGGCCGACGACGTCATCGCCGCGCTGCGCGAGCCCGAGACCCACGCGGCGCCCGCCCAGGGGAAGAAGCCCGCCACCCCGGACGAGCCCGCCCCGCCCGCCTCGAAGGGGCCCGCCCCGGCGGAGTCCACCTCGTCGGAGGGCGCCACCGACACCGCGGAGTTCCCCGCCGCCACCCGGCCCCGTACGCGCACCCGCAAGCCCCCGTCCGGCGCCGCGACGTCCGTACCCCCCGCGACCCCCGTGACCACGCCCACGCCGGTCGCGACGCCCGTGACCGGCAAGACCGGCGACACCCTCGTGGCCGGGAAGAAGGACCGGCCCTCCTCCGGAAGCTGAGAGATATATCCATCTTTGGGCGGCAGGGCCTTTCCGTCGCCTAATTGAATTCACAAGAGAGCGCCATACCCGCACAATGATCGGATGCGCCTCCCCGGTTGGTTCGCGGAGCGGGCCGAACCCGCCCCGCCGGAGACCGAGCTCCGCGTCTCCACCCTCGAGCTCTTCTTCGATTTGGTCTTCGTCTTCACCGTCACCCAGCTCACCGGCCTGATGGTGGACGGCCTGCAGGAGGGCAGGCCCGCCGAGAGCGCGCTGCGCGCGCTGCTGGTCTTCGGCGCGATCTGGTGGATGTACGCCGGTTACGCCTGGCTGACCAACGCCGTCCCCCCGACGCGGCCGGCCCGCAGGGTGCTGATCCTGCTGGGCATGGCCGGATTCATGATCGTGGCACTGTCGATCCCCTCGGTGTTCGACGGCGACGGCCTGGCGTTCGCGGTTGGATACCTGCTGCTCATCGTCGTGCACGCCGGGCTGTACCTGCAGGCCACCTCGGCCTTCGCCCGGGTGCTGCCGTTCAACCTCGGCGGGGTCGCGCTCATCGGCGTGGCCGCTTTGGTCCCCGCGCCGTACACCTACCTGCTCTGGGCCGGGGCGGTCGCCCTGCTCTGGGGCAGTCCGTACTTCATCGGGCAGAAGGGCTTCAACCTCCGGGCCGGGCACATCGTCGAGCGCCACGGCCTGCTGGTGATCGTGGCGCTCGGCGAGTCGATCGTGGCGATCGGCATCGGCGCCAAGGGACTCCACGTCGGCTTCGCCCTCGGCCTGGCGGCGGTGCTCGGCCTCGCGCTGGCCGCCTGCCTGTGGTGGCTCTACTTCGGCGGCGACGACGAGACGCGCGCCGAGCACACCCTGGAGGCGGCCGAGCCGGTGCGGCGCACCCGGCTGATCCTCGGCGCCTACTTCTACGCGCACATCCCGATGCTGCTGGGCATCGTCGCGGTCGCCGCGGGCGTCAAGAAGGCGATCGGCCACCCGGTCGACCCGCTGAAGTTCAGCGCGGCCCTGACCCTGGCCGTGGGAGTCGCCCTGTTCATGGCGGGCGACGCCTGGTTCCGGCGCGTCCTCGGCATCGCGGGCAACGGCCTGCGGGCCGCCGGTGCCCTGGTCTCGCTCCTGACGGTCGCACTCGGCCTCTGGTCGGCCCTCGCTCAGCTCACCGCGCTGACCGCGCTGGTGATCACGGTGATCGTCCTGGAGGGGCGGCGCCAGGCCGCCGTCCTTTCCGCGCCGTAGCGCACCCTGTCCCCCGTACGCCCCCAGCCCGGCTCGTCACCCATCGGCAGCCTGCGCGGACTCCCCCGCGACGTCATCCTCACCCGGTGAGACCCTCGGCGCGGTCCTGGGCGTCGAGGACCTCGTCTCCGTGGTCGAAGGCCCACTCCCCGAAGGCCCCGATCAGCGGCACCAGCGTGTGGCCCAGGTCGGTGAGCCCGTACTCGACCCGGGGCGGAGCCTCCGCGTAGACCCGCCGGGAGACGAGGCCGTTGTACTCCAGCCTGCGCAGGGTCTCGGTGAGCACCTTCGCGCTGATCCCGCCGATCTCCTCGCGCAGCTCGCCGGGACGCCGGGGACCGGCGCGCAGGGCCCAGACGACGACGGCGTTCCAGGTGTTGCCGATCAGGTCGAAGGCGAGCCGGGCGCGGCAGTCGGCGAGGAACACGCCGGGGTCCTCCAGTCTCTCCGGGACGTCACGCACCGAACGGTGCCTGACGAACTTTCTACATTCGTCCTACACCAACCGGCAGTCGAGCAGGGGAGGACGGATGCGCATCGGCATCCTCGGGGCGGGCCGCATGGCGGACGCGCTCGGAACACACTGGGCCCGCGCGGGTCACGAACTGGCGGTGAGCGGCCGTGACCCGGCGAAGGCCGCCGCCCTGGCGGGCAGGCTCGGACCCGCCGCGCGGGCGGGCACCTGGGAGGAGGCGGCGGTCTTCGGCGAGGTGACGCTGCTGGCCGTACGCGACCACGCCGTGACCGAGGTCCTGGCGGCGGCCGGGGCCGCCCGGGGGACGCTGGACGGGCGGGTGCTCGCCGACTGCGTCAACCCGGTCGTGCAGGGGCGGTTCACCCTGGCCACCGAGGGCGGCCCCTCGATGGCGCGGCGCGTCGCGGAGAGCACCGGGGCCCGCGTCGTCAAGGCGTTCAACCTGTGCCACGAGGACGTGTGGCGGATGAGGCCGCCCGCCTTCGACGGCGTCCCGCTGGCGGTGCCCCTGTGCGGCGACGATCCCGCCGCGCTGGCCGCCGTGCGCTCCCTCGTCACCGATCTCGGATGCGAGCCGGTCGACGGCGGCGGCCTGGAACGCGCGGGCCTGCTGGAGGCGACCGCGGCGTTCATGATCGGCCTCTGGGTCGGCGGCGCGGACGCCCGGGCGGTGCTGCCACCTTTGAAATACGCCTTCGGCGCCCCCGGCTGACCACGCGGCTTCCGGGAAGACACGGTCTTCCCGGAAGCCGTCGGCCCGCGAGAACGCCCGGTACCGGGAATTCCCGGCCGCCTGTGACCAGCGCGCCCAAGGCGTCACGGGTCAGAGGGCATTTGATTTGAGTAGATTGCTCCTTATGTTCTAGTAAGTGCCTCGCCAGGTTGGGGTGGTCTCGTCCGTT
>NZ_JBPJUQ010000047.1:0-86609 GCF_051192615.1 Streptosporangium sp. G11 | reverse complement strand
ACGGGCGGGCCGCAAGCGGTCAACCCGGCGCAGCCAACCATCAGCCGCGCCGATACTTCGGAACTTCTCGTCTAGGCGTCCGGCCCGGAGGCGGGGGGCCGGGTCACTGGTTCCGGCCCTGGTAGGCCTCTCGGCTGGCCTCGATGTGCGAGATGTGCTCGATGGCCCAGCCGGCGAGGGCCAACGCGGGGGAGATGAGGCTCTTGCCGGCGGGGGTCAGCTCGTATTCGACCCGTGGCGGGACCTCGGCGTACACCGTCCGGGAGACCAGGCCGTCGCGTTCGAGGTTCCGGAGCGTCAGGGTCAGCATGCGCTGGGAGATCCCGGGGACCTGCTGGTGCAGGTCGGTGAAGCGCAGGCTTCCCTGATCGAGGGTCGCCACGATCAGCAACGTCCACTTGTTGCAGATGCGGTCGAGGATGGCGCGGATCGTCCGTCCCCCATCTCCGCGGATCATGCAGGTGTGCCCGTACTCCGACATGACAGTCCCCTGTGGGTAACGCACATGTGTGTGCCTTTTGTAGGGCTTTCAATAGTGACGCATCATGGGGCCACTTACGACTGGTAACCATCGTGGCCGGCGCCGCGTCACTAGCCTCCGAGGTGTTCTTCATGGAGATTTCCTACTGGATCGTCGCGGCACTCCTGGCCGTCTTCTACCTCTACGCCGGAGGCAAGAAGACCGCCCAGAGCCAGGAGCGGCTCCAGCCGATGATGGGCTGGGTCGACACCGTTCCCATGCCGCTCGTCCGTCTGATCGGAGTCCTGGAAGTCCTCGGCGCGGCCGGACTGATCCTGCCGCCGCTGACCGGGATCGCGCCCTGGCTCGCCGTCGCCGCGGCGATCGGCCTCGTCCTGATCCAGATCGGCGGCATCGCGGTCCACCTGAGCCGCGGCGAGGTCCGGCAGATCGGACTCAACATCGCCCTCCTGGCAGCCGCCGCGGCGACCGCCTGGCTCGGCACCACCTGGCTCTGAACCGTCCGCCCGGCCTCTCACCCGGCCGCCGACGCCGTCCGTTCTCGCCTCGTCCCGGGGCGCTCCACCTGCGGCCGGTGCGAAAAGGGGCCGGGCGGCGCCCACGCCGGTGCCGTGTTCCTTGGCGACGGTGTGGCTCACGAGGATCCTCCGGCCTGCCGCAGGGCCGCGGCCCACTGCCGGCGGCGGGTTTCGGGGTCGATGAGGACGCAGTCGCCGCACTTGCCACCCCCTGGCAGGCGGTAGAACAGGCAGCAGCTGCGCCGGACGAAGAACGGCTGCCCGGGGGCGGGTTCGACCAGGTCGCCGCTGCCCCGCAGCACTCCCAGCGCGAGCAGTTCGCGCCCGAGCACGGTGGCCCGCGCGGTGAGTTCGGGGCGCCGGTGGGCGATGGTCCGGACCGTTCCGGCCAGGGCGGAGGCGGCGTTGCCCCACAGCAACCCGGGGGCGATCTTCACGATCCCCTGTACGGCCTGTGCCAGCGGCTCCAGCAACCCGGTCAGCACGTTGCGGTACAGCGGTTCGGCGATCCCGGCGGGGTCGAGGATCCGCCGGCCGGTCAGGTGCTCGGCCCGCAGCGGCAGCGGCCCGCCGGACGCCGCCCGCCAGTGGACTCGGAGGGGGGACAGGTCCAGGAGCAGGTCGCGCGCCACCGCCACGCCGATGACGGGTGACCACAGGCGGGCCGCCAGCCCCTGGAACAGGATGGAGGCCGCCACCCGGATCTCGTCGGTCCCCAGGCGTCCGGCGACGTCGGTGATCCGCTGCCGCAGGGGCTCGGAATCGGCCAGCAGGTCGGTGAGCGGCCGCCAGCCCGCTTCGATCGGGCCGATCTCGACGTCGAAGTAGCCGTTGATCGTGGAGACGTCGGCGATCGCCGCGAAGACCGCCGGGGGTGAGGCGGCAGGCAGTCCGGGCCGGGCACGCCCGGGGCCGGTGGGCCGAGGTCCAGGCATGACGAGCACCGTTCCTCTCTTGGGGAGATCCGCCCCAATTGCCGCGAGGAGGCGACCGCGTGAGTCTCCTGGCTCTCGGGTCAACGCTCGTCCCGGCCTTCCCACCCGCACGCGGGCAGTGGCCTATTCGGGACTCGCTCGCCGATCACAGTGGCGGGACCGCGCCGGATTCACACCGGCTTCCTCGATCCGCGCTCGCCAACACCGACCATGCTCGCACACCACCCGTCAAGGACGAAGCGCGCCCGGCGAGAAGCCCTGGCGAACGACCTGACGCGGCGAACCCCCTCGAAGCGACGACACGGAAAGGAGCGCTTACCGCGATCATGCGGATCCCCGCCCGCTCACCACCCGCGAACTCGCCGTCAGGCGCTATGACGTCCCCAGGTAGGTGTCGAGCGCGCCCGCGCCCGCCAGCATCGCCAGGCCCCGCACCGTCAGGCGGCCACGCCACTCCCGCAACGTCGCCTCCAGCGGCTCCGGCCCGCCCGCCGCCCGCACCCGCTCCAACACCCGCGCGATCTGCTCCAGCCCGTGCCCGCCCCGCCGCAGCTGGTGAGCCAGCAGCACGTCCCGTACGTCGGCGGGGGTGTAGACGCGGTAGCCGGTGCGTGAGTCACGCCGCGGCACGACCAGCCCGGCCCGCTCCCATTTGCGCAACGTCGCCGGCCGGACGCCGAGCCTGCGCGCCAGCGGCCCGATGAACGTCACCCCCGGCGCCAGGTCACGCGGCGGCGTCAGGTCACGCAACGCCCGCTCCACGGCCTCCAGCGTCTGCCGGTCGCCGGACAGCTGCGCGTGGCTCTCGTCGATCAGCCGCAGCGCCTCCTCGGTCACCCCGCCGTTCACGGCCCGCATGATCGCCCCCGCGGTCGCGTGGCCGTGCGCGGGGATCAACGCCAGGAACGTCCGCAACGCCGCCGCGTGGCGCGGAGCGTAGCCGCGGTAGCCGTGCGGCGAGCGCTCGGCCGGTGGCAGGATCCCCGCCTCCTCGTAGTTGCGCACCGCCTGCGTGGACAGGCCGTGCTCGCGCGCCAGGTCGATGGGCCGCAACCGCATTTTGAAGGTATCTCCTCGCCGGCAGCCGGAAATGCCAGCAAAGCTTACACAGAAGGTTCAACGATACGGTTAAAGACATGACGGCCTCAATCCGGGACGCAGCCCGTCCCTTCACCGGCGGCGCCCTCACCGCGCTCCTGTCCCCCGCCACCCGCCTGCTCGGCCTCGGCGAGCCCACCCACGGCGTCGAGGCGTTCCTCGAACTGCGCAACGAGCTCTTCCGCCACCTCGTCGAGCACGAGGGCTACCGCTCGATCACCCTCGAGAGCGACTGCCTGTCGGCCCTGATCGCCGACGCGTACGTCACCGACGGCATCGGAAGCCTCGACGACGCGATGAGCCGCGGCCTCAGCCACGGTTTAAGCGCCTCACTCGCCGACCGCGAGCTCCTGCGCTGGATGCGGGCCTACAACGAACAGCGCTCCCCGCACGAGCGGCTCCGCTTCTACGGCTTCGACGGCCCCCTGGAGATAACCGGCGCCGCCGCCCCCCGCCCGGCCCTGACCGCGCTGTACGACTACCTCGCCGCCCACCTCGACCTGGCCTGGAGTCGCGAGACCCTGCACGAGTTGCTCGGCCCCGACGAGCGCTGGACCAACCCGGCCGCCCTCTGGACGGATCCCGCCCAGTCCGTCGGCCGCACCCCCGAAGCCGGGGAACTGCGCCTGATCGCCGACGACCTGCGCACGCTGCTCGCCGCGCACGCCCCCCACCTGACGGCCGCCACCTCCCCCGACGACTGGTGGCGCGCCGACCTGCACGCCCGCACCGCCGCCGGGCTCCTGCGCTACCACGCCGGCATTGCCGACACCGCGCCCACCCGCGTCGGCACGCTCATGTGCCTGCGCGACGCGATGATGGCCGACAACCTCGACGCCATCGTCGGCCGCGAGGCCCGTCGCGGTCCCACCCTCGCCTTCGCCCACAATCGCCACCTGCAGAAGGACCAGAGTCGCTGGCTGCTGCCGGAGGGCTGGGGCCCCCTGGCGGGCCGGACACTGGAGTGGTGGAGCGCGGGCGCCATCATCGGCACCCGCCTCGGCGACCGGTACGCCTTCGCCGCCACCACCTTCGGCACCCGCGGCCCCGACGCCCCCCATCCCGACACCCTTGAGGGACTCCTGTCGACCCTCCCCCACACCCGCGCCGTCATCGATCCCGGCCACCTCGCCGCGGCCCTCGACCGGAAGCCGGCACCCCGCGTCCCGGCCGACCACACGTACTTCCCTCTCGACCCGGCCACCATCGACCAGATCGACGCCATCGTCTTCGTCAGGGAGATCTGAGCCACCCGTCACGGCGACGCGGGCGGCGAAAGGCTACGCGGCGACGGTGACCCGGGCCGGGGTTTCGTGGCCGCTCCTCGGCGGCCCCGGCCGTGACCCCGCGGGTCACGATGTTCGGGCCGGATCCAGGCCTCGGCACAGGTGCTCCGCCACGTCTTCCTTCCGGCGCCGGCTTCCGCACTCATCCTCCTCGGAGGCCGGCCCGCGGGCGGGCTCGTACGTGGGTCAGGAGATGAGCGGGCTGCGGCGCTCGATCAGCACGACGTCACGCCAGAGGCCGTGGTGGCGGCCGATCCGCTCGCGGGTGCCGATCACCCGGAATCCGGCGCGTGCGTGCAGGGCGAGGCTGGCGGTGTTCTCGGGGAAGACACCGGCCTGGATCGTCCAGATTCCGGCGGCCTCGGTGGAGGCAATCAGAGCCGCGAGCAGCGCGGAGCCGACGCCGCGGCCTCGGGCAGCGGGGTGGACGTAGACCGAGTGCTCCACCACCCCGGCGTAGGCGCACCGGTCGGAGACCGCGACCGCCGCGACCCAGCCCAGCACCCGGCCGCCGTCGGTGTCGCCGTCCTGGTCGCCGTCGGTGTCGACGGCGACGTGGCGGTGGGCGGGCAGCTTGGCCGCCGCGAAGTGCTCCCAGGTCGGGACGGTGGTTTCGAAGGTGGCCTGGCCCTCGTCGATGCCGAGCCGGTAGATGTCCAGCACCTGGGCGGCATGCTCGACGGTCATGGCCGTGATGCGTGGCGCCGCGGTGGTGGTCATGTCCGGCCCGTGGCGGGGGCCGGTTCGGCGAGCAGCGACAGCTGCCGTACCGGATCGGCGACGGCCTTGGACAGCGGCGCGAGCTCTTCGGCCTTCACCGCGCCGAGCGGCTCGCACACCAGCGGCGCGCAGCACGTCCGCCCACCGCTTCCGGTTCCGGTGCCGGCGAGTCCGGCGAGTTCGGCGATCGGCAACGCTTGCTTCGACATATCCCTAAGTTGACAGATCTCTAATCAGCATTGCAAGCTGACGACGCACACTGAATAGATGTTTATCGAAACAGTGGTGCGGATGATGACCACCACCCGCCCAGAACCCCGTGGAGGATCGCCATGTCCCGCGTCCAGCTCGCCCTTCGCGTCTCCGACCTGGAGGGCTCGATCGCCTTCTACTCCAAGCTCTTCGGCGTCGAACCCGCCAAGCGCCGCCCCGGCTACGCCAACTTCGCCATCACCGAGCCTCCGCTGAAGCTGATCCTGCTGGAAGGCGAGGAAGGCCACGACACCCGCATGGACCACCTCGGCGTCGAAGTCGAAGACGGCGACCAGGTGGCCGCCGCCACCCGGCGCCTCAAGGACGCCGGCCTGGCCACCTTCGAGGAGAACGACACCTCCTGCTGCTACGCCCTGCAGGACAAGGTGTGGGTGCGCGGGCCCGGCGGCGAACCCTGGGAGGTGTACGTGGTCAAGGCCGACGCCGACGTCCTGGGCAAGTCCGCCACCGCCCAGGACGACCTGGCCGCGCCATGCGCCTGCGGCCCGGCCGCCGAGGCCACCGGGCAAGGCGCCGGACAGCCGGTCGCCGCCGGGGCGAGTGGTTGTTGCCGCTGAAATCCGGCCACTGCCTTTACAACGTAGATTTATTGGGCGGGTTCGCGCTCACAACGACGACGATCAGACGGCGGAGCGCGGTTCTCCGGGGGTGCGGTCGGTGGCGTCGAGGACAGGAGCGGCGCTCCCGGCACGATGACCGCGGACCGGGCGGCCGGCCGCATCCGCCGTGGCCGTCCCGGCCCGCGGCCCGATCGGCGTCGCCCTCGGGCACCGATCGGGCCACGGGCCGGGCGGTGGGAGATCCGCGCGGCGTTCGCCCAGGCCTCCGCCCGGAGAACTCCTCTCATGACCAGGAGGTTCTGAGAAATGGTTCTGGGACGACCCCGACCTGGGCGAACGTTCTCCTTTTCGCGGCTCGTCGCGCGGACCCGGACAGAGGCCCGAGGGGTCCGCCGGTTAGCAGGTGCCCCGGTTGTAGACCCGGAACGTGGTGCTCCAGGACCCGAGGTAGGCCGTCGAGCCGGGGGTCACGCAGTAGTACCGGTTGCCGCCGAAGAGGTAGGTCACGAAGATCCTCTCGTTGGCCGTGGTGCAGTTCTTGTACATCGCGGCGCTCCCGTCTCGGTACATGCCACAGGGGTTGGCCGCCATGGAGATTCGCACGCCCTCGGGCGAGGTCTCCGCGGCGTAGGCCGACGGGCTGATCAGCAGCGCCGCGCCGGCGGCCATGGCCGTGGCGGCGAGGGTTGCGGCGAGTCGGCGGTGTGCGTTCATGATGGTCTCCGTTGTTCAGGTCGGCGAATATGCCGACTTTTCGGGAATTTTGGTGGGAGAAGTCCGCCAGGCTCCGGACCGGATTCCCGCCCCCTCACCTGATGAGGTGGGGCAGGGCTTCCGGCCTGGACGGGCCCGTGTGGGGGACCGCCCGGCGGCTGCTCCTCGCCGTGGCTCACCGGTCTCGTCTGACCCGGTCACCACCTGAACGTCAGCCAAGCCGCGCCGCCAAGGTGTCCAACAGGGCCTCGGACGGACTCGTCCGGAATCGATCCACCCTGTAGCCAAGTCCGGACACGCCGGGTAACGGTTCGTACTGGGAAGAGCACGCTGGACGTACACGGCGAGCCCGGGATGGGCGAATGACCATCCCGTCGTGGAGGGAAGCCGGGTGCGCTACGAGGCCGAGCGCGGCACGGTCAACCGTGCCAGGACCCGTACCGGCGTCGCCGTCGTGTCACAGGACGCCGTCGTGGCGGGGCTGGACCACCAGGACGGCTGGGTCGACATCCAGGTGTTCGCACCGACCGCTGGAAACCACACCGCGCACGTGGGATACGCCGCCGGGTACGGCGACGCGCAGCATGTCGTGACGGTGAATGGTTCGACCCGGCTCACGCTGAGTCATCCCAGCCATGGCCGGGATGACTGGAAGCGGACATCGGCCGCGCTCGATCTGGCCCGAGGATGGAACACTCCGCGTTTTCAGCACCACAGCCGGTGGGCCGAACCGGACTACGTCGAGATCGGCTGACCTCGACCGCGGCTGTGCGGATCTCGGCCGCGTGACCCGGTCCGCCCGGCCGGTCGAGGAGTGGCAGGAGCGGGAGTGCGCGTCGGCAGGCGGGTGGCTCGGAGTTCGTCCCGGGCAGCCAGGTCGTCAGAACGGCCGGGCCCTCAGAACGGCCGGGTCGTCAGCGAGGTCGCCCGGCGGGCGCCGACAGGCTGACGAGCACCAGACCGGTCATCACGACGGCGATCAGGGGCAGCGGCAGCGGGGTCAGCGGGGTGGCCAGGACGAGGAGCCCCGCGATCGTGAAGCCCGCGTCCATCCGCCGGCCGCGGCGGTGCGGCCGCACGTGCACGAACCACACGCTGAGCAGGAAGACCGCCACGGGGACCGCCACGGACGCCCTGGCGGCGAGAGCGCCGATGTGGGCCTGGTGGGTGTCGTAGTCGACCGACACCGCCAGCCCGGCCCCCACGGCTGCGGCCGAGGAGAAGATCAGATAGTGGCCGTACCCCCAGGAGAACGCCGCACGGCTGGAGGTCAGGACCCGGTGGGCGGGCTGGGCGAAGTACAGCCACCACATCGCGAAGACGATCACCATGCCGCTGAAGGCGACCGACAGCAGTGCCGTCGGAGCGATCCCCCGGTCCAGCCCGGCCTGGATCGCCACCGTGGCCGCCAGCACCGACTCTCCCAGCACGATCAGGGTGAACAGCCCGTAGCGCTCGGCGATGTGGCGGGCGTTCCAGCCGGTGTGCCAGTAGCGCTCGGCCCACAGCGGGAGCGCCAGCTCGGCGAGGACGAGCACGAGGAAGCCGGCCACTCCGAGGCTCTCGGGAAGCGCGAGCCTCGCGATCCAGCCCACCTCGATGGCCGTGATCCCGATCGCGTAGCGCAACGCGCACGCCCTGCCCTCGGGGTGCTCGCGGGCGGCCCGCAGCCACAGGGCGACCATCGCCAGCCGCATGACCACGTAACCCAGCGTGATCAGCTCGAAGTCCTTCTCTCCGAACGCCCGGGGCACACCGGCCGCCAGGATCAGCACGCCGGCGATCTGCACCAGGACGAGCAGGCGGTACAGCACGTCGTCGGTGTCGTACGCGGAGGCGAACCAGGTGAAGTTCATCCACGCCCACCAGATGGCGAAGAACACCATCGCGTAGCCGAGGAGCCCGGACCCGAAGTGGGCCTCCGAGAGGGCGTGGTGGAGGCTCGCCGCGGCCTGGGCCACGGCGACGACGAAGCACAGGTCGAACAGGAGTTCCAGCGGGGTCGCGGCGCGGTGCCCCTCGCCTGACTCGCGCCCGCCCATCGCCCTGCGCCACACCGGCTGCTCCATGTCCGCGAGGGAGGGGGATTGACTCATCAGTGCTCCTGGAGACGCCGCTGGTCCGCCGCGAGAGAGGGGTCCCGCGGCCTGGAAAGTTAATCACAGGAGCGTACGTGGCCTGTCGGTCGCCGTCGGCAGGTCACGGGCAGGTCATCGGCCGATCATGGACCGTCGCCCGCCGGTCATGGGCCGCTCACGGGCCGGTCGCCGGCCGGGAGGGCGCGGGCACGGGGAACCCTCCGGCAGCGATCCGGCGGCACCCGCGCTCCGGTATCGCCCAGGGTCAGAGCACCGGAGGCGACATAAAGATCACTCCACTGCGGGTTTTGGGCTCACTTGGACAAGGCCCTCCCCTGCGACATCCCTTCGCGGGGAATTCATGACCGGAAAGAATTTCGCCCAGGCTGTCACAGATCGCGAGGCTGTCCTGTCTTAGCTGGCGACCGGATGGCAACGGATGTCCCGGGGCAGAGGAAGGTTCACCATGAAGATCGTGGTAGTGGGCGGCACCGGCCTGATCGGGTCGAAGCTCGTGACGAAGTTGGGGGAGCACGGTCATGAGGCGGTGGCGGCGGCGCCGAACACCGGCGTCAACACGCTTACCGGCGAAGGGCTGGCCGAGGTGCTGAAGGGCGCGCAGGTGGTGATCGACGTGTCGAACTCTCCCTCCTTCGAGGAGGCCGCGGTAATGGAGTTCTTCACGACCTCCACCCGCAACCTGCTCGCCGCGGAGGCGGAGGCCGGCGTCGGCCACCACGTCGCGCTGTCGGTGGTGGGGACCGAACGGCTGCCCGAGAGCGGCTACTTCCGGGCGAAGATCGCCCAGGAGGACCTGATCGAGAACTCGTCGATCCCGTACTCGCTCGTGCACGCGACGCAGTTCTTCGAGTTCACCCGCAGCATCGCCGACGCGGCCACCGACGGCGACACGGTCCGGATGGCGCCGGTTTTCTTCCAGCCCATCGCGGGCGACGACGTCGCCCAGGCGGTCGGCAGGATCTCCGTGGGGTCGCCGGTGAACGGGAGGGTCGAGGTCGCCGGGCCCGAGCGGTTCCGGATGGACGAGTTCTTCCTGGACGTCCTGGCCGGCTGGGGCGATCCGCGCCGGGTGGTCACGGACCCGCACGCGCGCTACTTCGGAGCCGAGCTGAGCGAGGGGAGCCTGGTTCCGTCAGGCGACGACGCGATCCTCGGCGGGATCCGGTACAGCGACTGGCCGGGCCGGATCGTCGCCGGGAAGTAGCTCGTCCCCGGGCGGGTACCGGCCCGGCTCCACCGCCAATTCGTCAAGGAGGTATTTCCCATGCCAGACAACGATCCGGCCACCGGCGGGCAGAAGCCAAGATCGACCGCGTGGCAGACGGCGCTCACCACGCTGCAGGAGGCCGAACCGCCGTTCATCCCGCGGGGTGCGCACGCGATGACCGTGGTCATCGAGTATCCGCCCGGTGACCCCGGCACGCCGCCGCACCGGCACTCCGGCCCGGCGTTCGGCTACGTGCTGGAAGGCGAGATGCTGCTGGAGGTGGAAGGCGAGCCGGAGCGGGTCGTGCGCGCGGGAGAGGCGTTCTGGGAACCGGGCGGCGACGTCATCCACTACCAGGACGGCAACAACCGCGACGACGTCCGGCTCCGTTTCACCGTCACGATGCTGTGCGAACCCGGCCGGCCGATGCTCACCCTGGTCGACGACGAAGAACTCGCCCAGCGTAAGGACCGCCGCGCCCCTCGTCCATCCTGACCATTGAGGGCCCCCGCCGCGGGCGACCGGCGAGGCCCGGCCGGCCCGAGTCCGCGGGCTGTCCGCCGGCACCGGGGCCGCTGGACGGCGGCAACCGTCTCTCCGCCCGGCGCGCACACCGGCATCGGACCGACCACGCCCGCGCGCCGGCGGTTCACCGGGGCGAGCGCCTCACCCACCTGTTCGGCCCCGGACAGATCTCGACGCGGCCGATCCACGCGGACATCCGCCCAAGCCACGCACGGAGGAAAAAATGAGCACCCCGACCGGCGAAAACCACCATCTGCACGAGCTCAGAGTGGAGGTCGAGACGGAACTCATCCTGGTCGAGTCGAGCCACTCGGAGGAGGTCGCCGACCTACCGGTCACCGAGTGGCTGTTCGATCCGGCGGACGTTCAGCGCGACGAAATCGGCCTGCGCAGTCTTCTCGGCGCGGTCGAGGCGCTGGAAGGCGACTTCCGCCCCTGACCTCGTCGCCACACGGGGACGTGCCTGAGGCACCCGTACCGCCCCTCGCCGTCCCTCGCCGTCCTTCACTGTCCCTCGCCGTCCTTCACGACGCGGTCCGGGACTCGGAGCGGCCGCTACTCCCCCGGCGGGAAGTCGGCCGAGCGGCTCACCTGTGCCCACCGCTCGGCCTCGGCGGCGCGGGCCTCGGAGGACGCCTGCGCCATCTCGACCGCGCCGGCGCCGAGCAGCAGCCGCAGGGGCGGCTCGTCCAGGTCGGCGATGTCGGTGACGATCCTGGCGGCGCGGACCGGGTCCCCGCTCCAGGTGGCGACGGTCGACTCGCGGTAACGGTTCATCTCACCGACCGTCTGCTCGTAGTCCTCGCCCACCGGCAGGGCGGTCATCGACGAGCCGCCCCAGTCGGTACGGAACCCGCCGGGCTCGACGATGGTGACCTTGATGCCCAGGGGCTTCACCTCGGCGTTGAGCACCTCGGAGAAGCCTTCGACGGCGAACTTCGCGGTCTGGTAGGCCGCCAGGCCCGGCGATCCGCCGACGCGCCCGCCGATGGAGGAGAACTGGATGAAGTGGCCCGAGCGCTGCCGGCGCAGGACGGGCAGGGCGGCCCGGGTGACGTTGACCACGCCGTACAGGTTCGTCTCCATCTGGGCGCGGAACTCCTTGTCCGGCATCTCCTCGATGGGCGCGCTGGTGGCGTAACCGGCGTTGTTGACCACGACGTCGAGACGGCCGAACGCGTCGAGCGCCACCTGGACGGCGGCATGGGCGGCCTTGGCGTCGGTGACGTCGAGGGCCGTGGCACGTACGCGATCGCCGTACCGCCGCACGAGGTCTTCGAGCTGTTCGGGGCGGCGGGCGGTCACGAGGGCCCGCTGACCGCTGTCGAGCACGGCATGGGCGAGCGCCAGGCCGAGGCCACGGGAACCGCCGGTGATGAGCCAGGTCTTGTTCATGGGGACGCGCCTCCATCAGGTAACTAAACGTTCATTTATATGCTGCGTCCGCATGAGGCACTTGTCAAATAAACGGTTAGTTAGCTTATTCTGGGGGGATGCCGCCACAAGCCGACCCAGCCAGGACCCGTGACGCCGAGGCGACGAGGGCTCGCCTGCTACAGGCCGCCACGGAGGAGTTCGCCGCCCGCGGCATCGCCGGGGCCCGCGTGGACCGTATCGGTACCAGGGCGAAGGCCAACAAGGCCCTCATCTACACGCACTTCGGCAACAAGGAGCAGCTCTTCGACGCGGTCATGGACGCGCACGTCACCCGCGTCCTCGACGAGGTCCCCTTCGCCCCCGAGGACCTGCCGGGCTACGCGGGCCGCCTGTTCGACTTCCTCCTCGCCAACCCCCACCAACTCCGCCTCGCCACCTGGCACCGCCTCGAACGTTCGAGCACGGGGCACGAGCCCGACGGGCTGCGCGCCTCGATGCGGCAGAAGACGCACGCGATCACCGAGGCCCAGAACGGCGGGCAGGTCCCGGCCGCCTTCACCCCCGAGGACCTGCTGGTCTTCACCCTGGCGCTGGCGAGCGCCTGGATGCCGACCAGCCCCATGGCCACCACCGGCCAGGACGTAGGGCGACACCGCGCCGCGGTCGTCGAGGCCGTCCGCCGCCTCGTCTCCGAGGAGACGAGCGCCCGCACCGGAGCCGTTCCGGATCCCGCAAAGAAGAACGGCGAGCCTCGAACGGAGATCTGACCGTTCACGTACTCGCCCGCCCACGCCGCCGGACGCATCGTGGTGGAGATGCGCCTTCGGCGAAGGCGGTGAGGACTCACACCAGCACGTGAAAGAGCGACCGGATTCGCCCGGCGAGCTCCTCCGGATCTCCCTCGGCGAGCGCCGTCGTGCCCAGGACGCTGCGCATGAGCCACACCCCCGCCTGGACGGCGAGCATCAACTCCGCCCGGACCGCGGCTCCGTCTCCGGACAGCTCCTCGTTGAGGTGGCGCCCGGCATGCCGTCCGATCGCCTCGCGCATGATCTGCGCGGCCCTGGGGTTGGCCGCCGACCTCAGCATGAGCAGGAACGGCCCGAGCTCCTCCGCCTCCGCCTCCGGCGCCGTCCGCGCCACCAACGCGCGCGCGGTCTCGCCGGCCAGTTCCGCGCCCGTACCCGCGATCACCGTGCGCGGCGCGAAGGCCACGTCGACCGCCTCCGCGAACAGCTGTTCCTTCGATCCGAAATAGCGGTTGATGAGCATCGCGGTCACGCCCGCGCTTCGGGCGATGTCGCGAACCCCCACCCCGTCGTAGCCGCACCGGGTGAAGGCGGCGACCGCCGCGTCCAGGATGGCCTGCCGGGTGGCGGCGGCGTCGCGCGGGCGCCTGCCCGAGGCATGGCCTCCTGGCTGCGATCGGCTCAAGGGGGTGCTGGGCTCGGCGGCGTCACTCATGTCTACGAGTGTATACTCGAACCAAGTCTACGACTGTATACATTGTGGGCCCGATGTGTGTCGGCCCCCGAACCGCGATGCGAGGATGAAATGGATCTCCAACTGGCAGGCAGGCGTGCGCTGGTCACCGGCTCCAGCTCCGGCCTCGGCGAGGCCATCGCCAAGGCCCTGGCCGCCGAGGGCGCCGACGTCGTCGTCCACGGCCGCGACCGCACCCGCACCGAAGCCGTCGCCACCGCCATCCGGGCAGCCGGCGGCAGCGCCCGCGCCGCCATCGGCGACCTCGCCACCGACGCCGGCGCCGACGCCACGACCGAGGCCGCGCTGGCCGAGGGCCCGATCGACATCCTCGTCAACAACGCCGGCGCCTACCCCCACCGCGGGTGGAAGGAGGCCACCGCCGAGGACTGGCGCCAGACCTACGAGCTCAACGTCATCTCCGGCGTCCGCATGATCCTGCGCCTGCTCCCCGGCATGCGCGAACGCGGCTGGGGCCGCGTCATCCAGATCGGCGGGGGACTCGGCCCGCAACCGAGCGCCGACCTACCCCACTACAACGCCACCCTCGCCGCCCGCCACAACCTCACGGTCTCGCTGGCCCGCGAGCTGAAGGGCACCGGGATCACCTCCAACACCGTCGCCCCCGGCGCCATCCTGGTCGACAGCGTCCAGCGGTTCCTCACCGACCTCGCCCCGGCCCGCGGCTGGGGCGAGACGTGGCAGGACATCGAACGCAACGCGATCGAAGAGCTGGTGCCCAACGACATCGGCCGGCTGGGCCGTCCCGAGGAGATCGCCGCCGCGGTCCTCTACCTCAGCGGCCCGCTCGCCGACTACGTCACCGGCACCACGCTGCGGGTGGACGGCGGCACCGTCCGCGGCGTCCACTGACCGCCCTCGCAACCGCCTTCGAGACATGAGACGCACCGCTCCGGCATGGTCGGGTACGACTCCGGATTCCGTCCCGGGACTCGCAGCCGCCTCCGAGACATGGGACGCACCGCTCCGGCATGGCGGAAAGCGGGCTACGACCTGAAAGATCCGACCCTGATTTCCCCGAGGCCACAGCCACCCCAGGTGGTCGCCGGGAAACGACCGGCGGCAGGCCGTCCCATGCCCGCCCGCGAAACAAGGCACTAGATTTGATCAGGACATCGTTATCACGCCCGTCGCGGCGGGCGGCGCGGACCGTGGACGAGCGCGCACCCTCGGGCAGGAGGACTTCGGTGGGTAGACAGGACAGGCCGCGAAGGCCCACGGTCTCCGACGTGGCGGCCACGGCCGGCGTCAGCGTGAAAACGGTCTCCCGGGTCATCAACAACGTGCCGACGGTGCGGCCCGAGCTGGTCGAGCAGGTGCTCGCCGCGATCGGCGAGCTCGGGTTCCGGCGCAACGACATGGCCAGCTCGCTGCGCTCCGGCCGGCGGACCGCGACGATCGGACTGATCATCGAGGATCTGGCCAATCCCTTCTACTCGGTGATCGCGGCGGCGGTGGCCAAGGTCGCGCGCTCCCACGACACCCATCTGATCACGGTCAGCTCGGAGGAGGATCCCGAGCTGGAGCAGCGGCAGTTCCTCGAGCTGTGCCAGCGCCGGGTGGACGGGCTGATCATCGTGCCCGCCGGGTCGGACCACTCCTACACCCGGCCCGAGATGGAGATGGGCATGCGGCTGGTCTTCCTGGACCGGCCGCCGTCGGGCATCCTGGCCGACAGCGTGGTGATCGACAACGCGCGGGGGGCCCGGGCCGGCATCGAGGACCTGCTGGCGGCCGGACACGGCCGGATCGGTGTCATCACCGACTCCTCGGCCATCTACACCGCGCGCGAACGCCTGGCCGGAGTGCGTACGGCGCTCGCCGGAGCGGGTGTTCCCTACGACGAGTCCCTGGTCCGGGTCGGGGTGACGCATCCCGATGAAGCCGTCCACGCGGTCGCGGAGATGCTCGACGGCGCCGACCCGCCCACCGCTTTCTTCGCCGGCAACAACCGGATCACGATCGGCGCCATCCGCGAGCTCTGCCGCCGAGGCCACGACGCCGCACTGGTGGGCTTCGACGACTTCGAGCTGTCCACGCTCATGCCACGCCCGCTGACCCTGATCGCCTACGACGTCCAGGAGCTCGGCCGCACCGCCGCCGTCCGGCTCTTCGATCGGATCGGCGGGGACGACTCCTGGCCGTCGGAGACCGTGATCGCCACCAGGCTCATCCGCCGCGGCCTGGAGCTGCTGATGCCGAGCGACGCGAGAGCGTCGGTGGATGCGTCATGAGAGTGTCAGTGCGCGGGCGTTCGGCTCGTTGTGCCCGGCGCCTCGGCCTCCGGGGAGGATGACGCCCAGCATGTTCCAGGCCGGGCCGCGGTGGCGATCAAGTGCGCGGCGAAGGCACGCCGTCCGCTGCGCTCGGCGTGCACCCGCGGCGCCGCCTGCTGGACGAACAGGTTGCGACAGCTGTTCGTTCGCCACGGGCTACGCCGGTTGCCAGCGGCCGATCTTCTTGGAGGCGAGGGTGGCACCGATGCGCGCGTAGAAGCGTTGCGCGGCCACGTTGGCCTCGGCCACCTCCCAGCGGATCACCTTGCCTTCGGCGGCCTCGGCGATGGCGCGCATCAGCTGTTCTCCCGCGCCGTTGCCGCGTTCGGCGCCGGTCACGTACAGGTCGTCCAGGTGGAGGTAGTCCTGGCCGGACCAGAAGCTGACGCGCTGCAGCCAGGAAACGTAGCCGATGGAGTGGCCGTCCCGCTCGGCGATCAGACAGCCGACCTCCGGGCGGGCGAGCTGCCGCTTCAGGTCCTCGACGCTCACCGTGACGCCCCAGCCCTGGTCTTGATGTTCGGCCAGGCCACAGATGAGGTCGTACACGGTGGCGGCGTCATCGGGGGTGGCGCGACGGATGATGATCACGGCGGTCCTTCCATGTGGGGGTTCAGGAGGGGGATGGCCCGGTACCTGGACAAGGCCCAGGTACCGGAACGGTACGGGGGTCGGGTATCCGGCGAACAGAAGAAACCGTACCCCGGCCGGGTATGAAGGGGATATGCGGATCCGGCGGGAAACGAAGCGTTCGGGGGGTGGGTTCAGCCGTGTTCGGCGTGCCGGCCGTGGTCGGTGACCTGGGCGTCGAACCACGCGTGCAACGCTGTGACCAGGGGCGCGTCGGAGGTGGTGTAGGTGATCCGGGCACCTGCGGGCAGTTCGGCGTAGCGGATGTCGATGCGGCCGTGGCCTTGTTCCAGCTCGCGCAGGCCCGGCATGTCGGCGCCGTGGATGGAGGCGGGGTCGCCGTAGTCGCCCTTGCCGAACCCCGCCGCCTCCTCGGTCAGGTGCTCGCGGATCAGCCTGACCTGCTCGGTGTCGGCCGGATCCTCGGAGGTGACCGTCTGTACGCCGCCGGTGGCCGACTTGGCGAAGCGGTGCGTGGTGCGCTCCAGGTCGAACGGCATCACCGTCCGGCCCCTGGCCGCGATCTCGGCCTGCCGGGCGGCCGTCGCCTGTTGTTCGTCGCGGCCGATGAGCACGTACGCCGTCGCGGCCACGACGACGAGCGCGAGCGCCGCGATGAGCGCCTGGGTGCGCCGATTCCTAAGTTTCATCCATGGCCTTCGTGAGAATGGTCAGGGCGCGCAGCACGTCGGCGCGTTCGCCCTTGGGGACACGGTTCAGAACGGCGGAGAACCGCGCGGCTCTGGCCTCGGCCAGCCGGGCCGCGGCCCGCACTCCCTGCGGGGTGAGCTGGACCAGGACGCCGCGCCCGTCGTCGGGCGCGGGGGTGCGCTCGGCCCAGCCGCGGTTGATGAGCTGTGTGACCAGCCGGCTGGTGGTGCTCTTCTCCAGCCGGAGCCGGTGCGCCAGGTCGCTTTGGCGCACCGCGCCGTCTCTGGCCAGCTCGCCCAGCGCGTGGGCCTCCGAGGTCGGGATGGGCTGCCCGCAGGGGGTCTGGTCCGGCCGGTGGAGCCCGAAGGCCCGCACGAAGCGGGCCACCGCCTCCTGGAGCTCGCGATCATCCGCCATGGTTCGACCATACAACCAGATAGTTGTATTGAGCAACCAGATGGCAGGGAGATCGTCAGCACGCTCACACCGACGCCCTCGCGTCGTCGCCTAACGCGGACCCACGCGACTTGCCGATATTTTCGTGTCGCGACCACCGCCGCCCCCCGTGACGCGGTCACCGACATCCGATGTCGCGGCCCGCCGGCACTCTCGTGTCGCCTGCAGATATCGTTGTCGAAACCTTTCGGCGACCGCGACACGCCCGCAGCCTCGAACAGGCCGTTTTCGGACTTTCTGCACCGCCCGAAATAAGGCTGTGAACTGCGAAAGAGAAGGAAAACTGACTCAATCGGTTGACATCGATCGACTATCCGGTCAACTTCCTATTCAAGACAACGATGTCCCCCCTCGGTGAATGATCCATTCCCGGCACCGTTGTCACTTTCCGCAGGAGGCACACAGTGCGTGCCCTACTCGTGCTCGCCCTCATCCTGGCCACCCTCGGCGTACCGGCCCCCGCCACCGCCACCACCACCGCGGCACGGCTCGCGATCAGCGACCCGGCCCAGTACGTCAACGCGTTCGTCGGCACCAAACCCGGCGGCCCGGACTTCGGGCACGGCGGCGGCGCCGGCAACACCTTCCCCGGCGCCGACGCCCCGTTCGGCATGCTGCAATGGAGCCCGGACACGGTGACCTACCAGCATGGCGGATACCACTACGACGACAACCGGATCAGGGGATTCAGCCTGACCCACCTGTCCGGCCCGGGGTGCGGTGACTTCGGCAACATCCCGTTCATGCCGGTGCTCGGCTCCTCCCCGGTCGGCCACTCGACCTTCGGCCACGCCAACGAATCCGCGTCGCCCGGCTACTACTCGGTCGGGTTCGACAACGGCCTGCGGACCGAGCTGACCGCGACCGCCCGTTCCGGAATGGGCAGGTTCACCTATCCGGCGGGGCAGCGGGCCTCGCTCTCGGTGGACGTCGCGAAGGCGTTCAACGCGGCCAGCGGATCGCTCACCATCGGCACCGACACGCTGTCCGGATACACCGACAGCGGCGGCTTCTGCGGTACCGGAAACCGGTACCGGCTGTACTTCCACGCCGCGTTCGACCGCCCCTTCACCACCGCGGGAGTGGCCGCAGCGGACGGCAAGGTCGACGAGACCAGGCGGACGATCGACGGCAAGAGCGCCGGCGTGGCTCCCCCGGCACAGAAAACCGCGAAAGAGCAAGGAAAAGCACGCGCCGCCACCACCAGGAGCGAGGATGCTCGCGCGCTCGCCGCGTCGGCGTTCGTCTCCTTCGACACCACCACCCAGCGAACGGTCACCGTCCGGGTCGGCATCTCGTTCGTCAGCCTGGAGGGCGCCAGGGCCAACCTCGCCGCCGAGCAGGGGTCGCGGGGATTCGACGAGATCAGGGCCGGCACCAGGACGGCGTGGAACGACCTGCTCGGCCGCATCTCGGTGACCGGCGGGACCGACACCCAGCGGCGCACCCTGTACACCTCGCTCTACCACTCGCTGCTGCACCCCAACGTGTTCAGCGACGTCGACGGCCGCTACATCGGCTTCGACGGGCAGATCCGCACCGTGCCGGCGGGCCGCGCGCAGTACGCCAACTACTCCGGCTGGGACGTCTACCGCTCCCAGATCGCGCTGATCGCGCTGATCGCGCCGAAGGAGGCGGCCGACATCGCGCAGTCCGCGATCAACCAGGGAGCCCACGCCGGCTACTTCGACCGCTGGACCGTCGCCAACGGCGGCACCGGTGTGATGAACGGCGACCCGCTGGCGATCATCATCTCGACCGCGCACGCCTTCGGGGCGACCGGCTTCGACAGCGCCGACGGGCTGCGCCGCCTCGTCGCCGGCACCAAGGAGGTACGCCAGCGGCCGGGCTGGTTGCAGTACGACACCTACGGCTACGTGCCGACCGGGCTCGGTGACGTCTGGGGCTCGGCGTCGACCACGCTGGAGTACACCAGCGCGGACTTCGCCATCTCGCGGCTCGCCGCCAGGATCGGCGACACCGCGACCGCCGAGACGTTCCTGCGGCGGGCACAGAACTGGCGCAGCCTGTTCAACTCCGGCAGCAAGTACCTGCAGCCCCGCAACGCCGACACCACGTTCCCCGCGTTCAACCCGGTCCAGCACAACGAGTACGTCGAGGGCAACGCCGCGCAGTACACCTGGATGGTGCCCTACAACCACCGCGGCCTGTTCGACGCGATGGGCGGCAACGCCGCCGTCCTGTCCAGGCTGGACACCTTCTTCACCGAGCTGAACGCCGGGCCGGACAAGCCCTACGCCTACCTGGGCAACGAGCCGACCCTGAACACCCCGTGGGCGTACGCCTACGCCGGCGCCCCGCACAAGACCCAGGACATCGTGCGCCGCGCGTTGACGACGATCTTCAAGCCGACGCCGGACGGCCTGGTCGGCAACGACGACCTCGGCCAGATGTCGTCGTGGGCGGTCTGGGCGGCCCTGGGCATGTACCCGCAGGCACCCGGCAAGGCCGACCTGGTCCTCGCCAGCCCGCAGTTCCCCGAGACCACCATCACCAGGGGCAACGGCAAGATCATCACCATCACCGCGCCGAACGCCTCGGACAGCGCCAAGTACGTGCAGAGCCTGCGGGTGAACGGTCAGACCTCGACCCGGCCGTGGCTGCCGGAGTCGTTCGTCGCCGCCGGCGGCACGCTCGACTTCACCCTCGGCACGGCGGCGAACACCGGATGGGGCAGTGCCGCGGGTGACGCGCCGCCGTCGTATGACGTCGGCCCGACACCGCCGCGGTCCGGGGCGATCTCGGGGCTGTCGTCGAAGTGTCTCGACGCCGACCCGGCCACCGGGGCCAACGGCGCACAGGTGCGGCTGTGGGACTGCAACGGATCGGCCGCGCAGCAGTGGACCGTCGCCTCCGACGGGTCGGTCCGCGCCCTGAACCGCTGCCTCGACGTCTCGCAGAGCGCGCGGGCGAACGGGTCGAAGGTCCAGCTGTGGGACTGCAACGGCACCGGCGCCCAGCAGTGGTGGCCCAAGCCCGGCGGGACACTGGTGAACCCGCCGTCCGGACGCTGCCTCGACGTGCCGGGCTCCAACCCCGCCAACGGAATCCAGCTGCAGATCTACGACTGCAACTCCTCGTCCGCCCAGGTGTGGCGCCTGCCGTGACCATGGGGGTGGCCCGGCCCTCCGTGGTCACGGCGGGCCGGGCCACCCGGGCACCCGGGCACCCGGCCGGCCGCTCGGACGGTGACGAACGACGCGGCCATCGGGAACGCGGGGATCGCCCCTGATCCCCTTCTCCATCGGGAACGCAGAGAAGAACACCGGGCTTGATCGAAACCGGGCGACCGCGGCTCTCCCCCGCGGTCGCCCGGTTTCGCCGTGCGGCCCGCCGCCGGCACGGGCAACGATTTTCAAGATCGAGCCGATCATACCCGATCAAATATTGACACATGAATGTTTTAAAGTATTCACTTTTGATCACCCCCCATCGTTGGACGCACTCCACACCAGCTCGTGGCAGGCGCCCGCGAAACCGCGCAGTAGGGAGACCGTCGTGGGCATGGAACGTCGAGATTTCCTGCGAAACACCATCGGAGCGGCGGGGGGAGCGGCCGTCTTCGGCTCCATCACGGCCCCCGTCCCGGCCGGGGCCGGTGTCCTCGCCGACTCGGTGCGAGTGGTCAAGACCGTCACGACGTCCCAGGCCGGCGGCCTCTACACCCCCAACCGTTCCCCCCTGCGGGCCACGCCGTTCCTCAGGTTGCCCCCGGGGAGCATCACGCCCAAAGGATGGATACGGCACCAGCTCGACCTGCAGGTGAACGGGCTGAACGGCCGGATGCCCGAGGTGTCGGACTACCTTCGCTACGAGACCTGCGGCTGGGTCGACCCGGCGAAGAACGCCTGGGAGGAGCTGCCGTACTGGCTGCGCGGCTTCGGTGACCTCGGTTACGTCACCGGCGACCAGCGCGTGCTGAACCTGACCCGCAGGTGGGTCGACGGGATCATCGCGACCCAGCAGCCGGACGGCTGGTTCGGCCCCCGGGCGCTGCGCACCTCGCTGGAGGGCGGGCCGGACTTCTGGCCGCACATGCCACTGCTCAACGTGCTGCGCTCGTTCCAGGAGTACACCGGCGACAGCCGCGTGATCCCCTTCATGACCGGATACTTCCGGTTCCAGAACGGGCAGCCGCCCGTCGTCTTCAGCCGTAGCTGGGCCGCGCTGCGCTGGGGCGACAACATCGACAGCGTCTTCTGGCTGTACAACCGGACCGGCGAGGCATGGCTGCTCGACCTGGTCAGGAAGATCCACGCGGGCTCGGCCGACTACACGGGGGGCATCCCCAACTGGCACAACGTCAACCTGGCGCAGGGGTTCCGTGAGCCGGCGGAGTTCGGGTTGCTGGCCGGGGAGGCGAGGTTCCGCGACGCGACCTACCGCAACTACGACACGATCATGAGGTCCTACGGGCAGTTCTCCGGTGGAGGCTTCGCCGGTGACGAGAACGTGCGCACCGGTCACGACGACCCCCGCCAGGGCTTCGAGACATGCGGGATCGTCGAGTTCATGCACAGCCACCAGATGCTGACGCACATCACCGGCGACCCGGTGTGGGCCGACCGGTGCGAGGAGCTGGCGTTCAACTCCCTGCCCGCCGCCCTGGACCCCGCGCAGAAGGGCGTCCTCTACATCGTCACCGCCAACGGGGTCCAGCTCGACCGGCGCGCCAAGACCCGGGGCCAGTTCCAGAACGACTGGGGCATGCAGGCCTACATGCCGGGCGTGCACAACTACCGGTGCTGTCCCCACAACTACGGCATGGGCTGGCCGTACTACGCCGAGGAGCTGTGGCTGGCCACCTTCGACAACGGGCTGTGCGCCTCGATGTACGGCCCGTCCTCGGTGCGGGCCAGGGTCGGGAACGGCACGAACGTGACGATCGAGCAGAGTACCGGCTACCCCTTCGACGAGACGATCTCCCTGCGGGTCACCACGCCGAGCCCCGTCGCCTTCCCCCTGTACCTGCGCGTCCCCGGCTGGTCGGGTGCGGTGAGCCTGCAGGTCAACGGTGCCGCGGTGCCGGTCCAGGCGGCCCCGCCCTGTTACATCGTCCTGGAGCGCACCTGGAACACCGGCGACACCGTCACCCTCCGGCTCCCGATGCGCGCGGCGGTGCGGGTCTGGACCGCCAACCACGGCTCCCTGTCCCTGAACCACGGCCCGCTGGCCTTCTCCCTGGACATCGGGGAGGACTGGCGGCGCTTCGCCGGCACCGGCGACTGGCCGGAGTACGAGGTCTTCCCCCTGTCCGCCTGGAACTACGGGCTGGTCCTTCCCGCCACCGACCCCGCCTCGGCCGTCACCGTGCAGAGGACCCCCGGGGCCCCGGCGGGCAATCCCTTCACCCACGAGACCGCGCCGATCCGGCTGAGGGTGCAGGCGCGGAGGATACCGAACTGGAAGACCGACGACGAGGGAGTGGTGACGCCCCTGCAGGACAGCCCCGTACGTTCCGCCGAGCCGGTGGAGACCGTCACCCTGATCCCGATGGGGGCGGCCCGGCTGCGCATCACCTCCTTCCCCAGGATCGGCGACGGGCACGACTGGCAACCCGAAGGGGTGTGGTTCCGGATCCAGAACCGCAACAGCGGGAAGGTGCTGGGCGTGGACCAGATGTCCACCGCCGACAGCGCCCGCGTGGTCCAGTACGCCGACAGCGGCACCGCCGACCACCTGTGGATGCTCGTCCCCGACGCCGACGGATACTTCCGCGTCCGCAACCGCAACAGCGGGAAGGTGCTGGGCGTGGACCAGATGTCCACCGCCGACGGCGCCCGCGTGGTCCAGTACGCCGACAACGGCACCGCCGACCACCTGTGGCAGCCGGTGGACACCGGGGACGGCCACCTCAAGCTCCGCAACCGCAACAGCGGGAAGATCCTGGGCGTGGACGGCATGTCCACCGCCGACAGCGCCCAGGTGATCCAGCACGCCGACAACGGCACCCCCGACCTCCTGTGGCGGCTCGTCCCGGACGGCCAGGTGAAGATACTGAACCGCAACAGCGGCAAGGTGCTGGGCGTGGACGGCATGTCCACCGCCGACAGCGCCCAGGTCGTCCAGTACCGCGACAGCGGCACCGCCGACCACCTGTGGACGTTCGTCCCCGACACCGGCGGATACTTCCGGATCCGCAACCACAACAGCGGGAAAGTGCTGGGCGTCGACCAGATGTCCACCGCCGACAGCGCCCGCGTGGTCCAGTACGCCGACAACGGCACCGCCGACCACCTGTGGCGCCTGCGATACGACGCCGGCGAGTACTTCCGCGTCCAGAACAAGAACAGCGGGAAGGTGCTGGGCGTCGACCAGATGTCCACTGCCGACAGCGCCCGCGTCGTCCAGTACGCCGACAACGGCACCGCCGACCACCTGTGGCGATTCGCCTGAACCGCCTGCGTCACCAGGTCCCGCATCTCCGAACCACCACCCCCCTGAGGAGATCCCATGCAACGAGTACGCCACTGGCGACGGCTGCTGCACGCCGCCGTCGCCTGCGTCGTCGGACTCGCCATGCTCGTCGTCGACGCGCCGCAGGCCGCCGCCGCCCCGGCCCAGCCGTCACCGCTGACGACGCCGTGGACGGGCCAGGCGTTGAACGGCACGCCACTGCCGGAGTATCCCCGCCCGCAGATGACCCGGCCGGACTGGCTGAACCTCAACGGCGAGTGGCAGCTGCGGCAGTCGACCACGAACGACGCCCCCGCGTTCGGGCAGACGCTGCCGGAGCGCGTCAACGTGCCGTTCCCGGTGGAGTCCGCCCTGTCGGGCATCAAGCGGCCGGCGAACGACAACCGCTACTACCTGTTCTACCGCCGGACGTTCACCGTGCCGGCCGGCTGGAACGGCCGGCGGGTGCAGCTGCACTTCGGCGCCGTGGACTGGCAGACGACCGTGTGGGTGAACGGCGTGCAGGTCGGCGGGCACACCGGCGGCTACGACCGGTTCGAGTTCGACATCACCCCGCACCTCAACAGCGGGGCGAACGAGCTGATCGTGCGGGTCTTCGACCCGTCGGACTCCGGGGCGAGCGGGACCAACCCCGCCAGGGGCAAGCAGGTCCGCAATCCGGGCGGCATCATGTACACGCCGTCGTCGGGCATCTGGCAGACGGTGTGGCTGGAGCCGACCCCGGCCTCGTCGATCTACAGCGTCGACTTCTACGCCAACCTCGCCAACAACACCCTGCGGGTGCGCGTGTTCACCCGCGGCGACGTGTCGGGGCACTCGGTGTACGCCGAGGCGCTGAACGGCTCGACCGTCGTGGGCACCGCGACCGGCGGGTTCACCGACTTCAGCGTCCCCGTCCCCAACGCGCGGCGCTGGTCACCGGACGACCCGTTCCTGTACAACCTGCGGATCTCCCTGCGAAACAGCGCGAACGCGACCGTCGACCAGACGACGCACTACTTCGGGATGCGCGAGGTCGGCAAGGCCGTGGTCAACGGGCGGCTCGCGCTGACGCTCAACGGCCAGTTCGTCATGCAGAACGGCGTGCTGGACCAGGGCTTCTGGCCGGACGGCGTGTACACGGCGCCGACCGACGCCGCACTGGCGAGCGACCTGCAGAAGACCAAGGACCTCGGCTTCAACATGGTCCGCAAGCACATCAAGGTGGAGCCGCAGCGGTGGTTCTACCACGCCGACCGCCTCGGCCTGCTGGTCTGGCAGGACATGCCCAGCATGGGCGGGGGGAACGCCACCCACCACGCGCAGTGGGAGAGCGAGCTGAGGGAGGTCGTCGACGAGCACCGCTCCTCCCCCGCGGTCGTCGCCTACGTCCCGTTCAACGAGGGCTGGGGTGAGTGGAACCTGGCCGACACCACCAGGATCATCCAGAACGTCAAGAACCAGGACCCGACCAGGCTCGTCAACGGGCACAGCGGCTACAACTGCTGCGCGTCCAAGGGCGACCCGGGCAACGGCGACATCATGGACTGGCACATCTACGTCGGCCCCGACGCGCCGACACCGACGAGCACCCGGACCTCCGTGCTCGGCGAGTACGGCGGGCTGGGCGTGCGCGTCCCCGGTCACGAGTACAGCCCGAACGGCCAGTTCGGCGCGTACGAGATGCACCCGAACGCGCAGTCGATCACCGATCGGTACGTGAGTCTCGTCAGCCAGTCGGCGAACCTCATGCACACCCGCGGGCTCAGCGCGCTCGTCTACACGCAGCCGTTCGACGTCGAGGGCGAGGTCAACGGTTTCTGGACCTACGACCGGCAGGTGGTGAAGTTCGACGCCGCCCGGGTGAGGGCGGCCAACCTCGGTATCATCGCGGCGTCGAAGCGGCTGAACACCGCCCCGCCCCCGCACGGCCGGCCGATCAGCACTCCCGGGAACAAGTGCGTGGACGTGGCCGCCGACGACACCGGCGGCAACGGCTCCGCGGTGCAGGTGTGGGACTGCCAGATCAACGCCGCCGACCAGCACTGGACCCGGGACGGCAACGCCCTGCGCACGCTGAACCGGTGCCTGGACGTGACCGGCAACGCCACGGCGAACGGGTCGCAGGTCCAGCTGTGGGACTGCAACGGCGGCGGCGCCCAGCAGTGGGTACCGCAGAGCAACGGCGCGCTGCTCAACCCGCAGTCCGGCCGCTGCCTCGACTCACCCAACGGCTCCACGGCCAACGGCGCGAGACTGCAACTGTGGGACTGCAACGGCGCCGCGGCGCAGACGTTCCGGCTGGGCGGAGGCTCCAGCGGGGCCACGTTCGTCAACGGCCCGGGGGGCAAGTGCGTGGACGTGGCGGCCGACGACACCGGCGGCAACGGCGCCGCGGTGCAGATGTGGGACTGCCAGCCCCATGCCGTCGACCAGCACTGGGCGTGGGACGGCACGGCGCTGCGCACGCTGAACCGGTGCCTGGACGTGACCGGCAACGCCACGGCGAACGGGTCGCAGGTCCAGCTGTGGGACTGCAACGGCGGCGGCGCCCAGCAGTGGGTACCGCAGAGCAACGGCGCGCTGCTCAACCCGCAGTCCGGCCGCTGCCTCGACTCACCCAACGGCTCCACGGCCAACGGCGCGAGACTGCAACTGTGGGACTGCAACGGCAGCGCGGCGCAGACGTTCCGTAAGCAGTGACCCGGCGGCGGGGTGCGGGAGCCGCGGCTCCCGCACCCCGCACCCGCTTCGCGCGCACCGGAGTGGCGTACCCCCGGTTCCGTGGAAACCGGGGGCAGCGCCGCCGGCGGCCGGATCCTCCTTCGCCCGCTACTCGAAGAGGGACGGGTCTCCGGTGCCCCGGCGAAGGATCTCGGGCTCGTCCTGCGAGAAGTCGACGACCGTCGTCGGGACGGCCCCGCACTCGCCGGCGTCGATGACCGCGTCCACCACGTGGTCGAGCCTCTCCTTGATCTCCCAGCCCTGTGTCAGGGGCTCGGTCTCGTCGGGCAGCAGCAGGGTGCTCGACACCAGCGGTTCGCCGAGCTCGGCCAGCAGCGCCTGCGTGACGACGTGATCGGGGATCCGGACGCCGACCGTCTTCTTCCGGGGGTGCAGCAACCGCCGCGGCACCTCCTTGGTCGCGGGCAGGATGAACGTGTACCCGCCGGGGGTCGCCGCCTTGACCGAGCGGAACAACGCATTGCTCACATGCACGAACTGGCCGAACTGAGCGAAGTCCCTGCAGACCAGGGTGAAGTGATGGTCGGTGCCGAGGTCGCGGATCTCTCTGATCCGGTCGATACCCGCCTTGTTGCCCAGCCGGCACCCCAGCGCGTAGCCCGAGTCCGTCGGGTACGCGATCAGCCCGTCCGTGCGTAAAAGCTCGACCACCTGGCTGATCAGCCGGGGTTGGGGACTGTCCGGATGCACATCGAAGTATTTCGCCACACCCTGAGCTTAGGAGCGGACACCGCCCCGCACGACACGCCACCCACAAGGGGGCCGGCGGTGGCGGGCTCGGCGGCCGGGACGGCTCGTACGAGAGTTCCTAATCCGGCAGGTGGACGACGGTGTTCGTGGTCCTGGCCCGCTCGGCGGCCCAGACGACGCGATGGGTGGCGAGGCTCGCCGCGGCGTCGGAGGAGAGCAGGGTGGGGTCTCCGGTGGCGACCGCGGCGAGGAAGGCGTCGGTGAGCGCCTCGTCGCCACCGCCGTGACCGTCCGCGGCGGACGGCCCCGAGCCGGTGCTGGTGTCGACGACCTCCTCCTTTCCGGTCCGGAAGTCCACGAGGCGCAGGGTCCGGCCGTCTCCGTCGACATGGCCGTGGGTGCCGAGCAGCCGGGTGCGGCGGTGCTCCATGGGGGTGAACGCGCTCATGGTGAACGAGCAGGTCGCCCCGTCGGGGAACTCCATGTTGACCACCTGGTGGTCCACCACGTCGTTGTCGCAGGCGTAGACGCAGCGGCCGTAGGGCCCGGTGCGCAGCGCCTCCAGCACGCTGGCCTCGGTGCGGTTCTCGGTGACCGCGCCCAGTGGCCAGAATTCGCGGTCGGGATCGCCGAGGCAGTCGAGGTACAGCCGCGGGGCCGAGTACGGGCAGCCGGGTTCGAGCGGGCAGTCGAGGCAACGGTCCGCCGCCTCGGCGGGGCGTGACTCCGCCCGGAAGTGGGTCAGGTTGCCGAAGGAGCTGACCTTGGACGGCGTCTCGCCGAAGAGGTGGACGAGCCAGTCGATGTCGTGGCACGACTTGGTCAGGAGCATCGGTGCCGAGGTGTCCTGGCGGCGCCAGTTGCCCCGGACAAAGGAGTGGGCGTGGTGCCACCAGCCGACGGGTTCCAGGTGCTGGACGCTGACGAGGCGGCCGATGCGCCCTTCGCCGAGGAGTCGTTTGAGGGACCGGGTGTAGGGGGTGTATCGCAGCACGTGGCACACGGCGAGGATGATCTCGTTGCGCCGGGCCGCCTCGGCGATCTCGATCGCCTCGTCCTCGTCGGTGGCCATCGGCTTCTCCAGCAGGATGTGGTAGCCCAGGTCGGCCATCCGGACGGCGGGGCCGGTGTGCAACCGGTCCTGGGTCGCGATGATCGCCGCGTCGGCCAGCCGCCCGGCCGCCGCCAGGTGGGTCCAGTCGGCGTACGTCCGCTCGGGAGGGACACCGAATTCCGCGGCGGCGCTCTCCCTGCGGTACGGATCGGGCTCGGCGACGGCGACCACGCGGCCCGTACCCGCCGCCAGCGCGTGACGCGCGTAGGACTGCCCGCGCAGCCCCGCGCCGACCAGGGCTAGAGTCACCGCAGACATGGGATCCTTTCCGTTTAATTACACTGGACTCCCTCATTATTGGGTGTGACGGGATCCAACTCAAGGGGGCATGGTGACCGAGGACCAGGGCGCGGGCGATCTCTCCCGGCTCCGCCGGCTCAACGCGCTCGCGGTGATCAGGACATTGCGCGGGGAATCGGGGCTCACGCTGACCGAGATCTCCCGGCGGACGGGGCTGTCCCGGGCGTCCACGGAGGACGTGGTCCGCGAGGTGACCGAGCGCGGCTGGGTGGCCGAAGCCGAGCCCACCGCGGGGACGGTCGGCCGGCCCGCGCGCCGCTTCCGCTTTCGCGAGGACGCCGGCCGGGTCCTCGGCGTCGACATCGGCGGCCACAAGATCCTGGCTCTCGTCGCCGACCTCGACGGCACCATCCTGCACGGCGACAGGGTCTCGGTGGACCCGGCGATGGGACGCGTGGAGCGGCTGGCGGCGGTGGACCGGGCGATCCGGTCCGCCCTCGCCGGTGCGAGCCTGCCCGCCGCCGAGGTGTGGGCCTCCGGCGTGGCCACGACGGGGCTGGTCGACGACACCGGGCGCGTCACGCTGTCGGAGGCGCTGCCCGAGTGGACGGGCGTCGAGGTGGCGGCCCACGTCAGGCGGCTGGTGGCGGGACCGGTCTTCGTGGAGAACGACAGCAGGCTGGCGGCGCTGGCCGAGTCCTGGCGGGGTGTGGCCCGCCATGCCAGGGACGTGGTGTTCCTGCTGGCGGGCCTGCGCACCGGCACCGGCCTGATCATCGACAGGAAACTGCACCGGGGCTTCGGCAACGCTGCGGGAGAGATCGGCGCACTGCCCGCGGCCGGCTGGATCCGGGCCCAGGAACACCTGAGATCCTGGCCCGGCAGCCTGCCCCCGCCCACGGTGGAGGACATCTTCCTCGCCGCTCGCGGCGGTGACCGCAAAGCGGCCGCCGCCGTCCGGCGCTACGTCCGCGACATCGCGACCGGCGCCTCGGCCCTGGTCCTCGCGCTGGACCCCGAGCTGGTGGTGGTGGGAGGCGGGTTCTCCCGGTCCGCGGACCTGATCGTCGATCCGCTGCGGCGCGAGCTGGATCGATGGTGCATCCGCACCCCCGAGGTCCGGGCGTCCGCCTTCGGCGACGAGGGGGTCGCCCTCGGCGCGGTCCGGCTGGCGCTCGACCATGTCGACCAGGTACTCCACGGGCGGGGCGAGCTCGCCTCCCCCGGCCACTTCCTGGGCGGCGGGACGGCTCGCGATTGAGCCCTGGTTCACCTGGGCTCCACGGTTGGTCCCGGGTTCGAGGCCGCGCCGGGGCGGGACGGGACGCGTTGTTCAGCGTTGATTGTCAGGCGAACGCCCTCTGAACGCGAACAATCCCGGCCTGTTAGACAGAAGCGCAGAACCCCGTTGTGAGCGGAATGTTCAGGCCCTACGCGGCTCATGACCCTCAGACGGTTCACCACCCTCTTCCCAAGGAGAAGAACGCCATGCGTCCACGTCGCATCATCGCCGTGCCGGCCCTGGCAGCGGTTGGTCTGCTGCTCGGCACCTCCCCCGCCTCCGCCGCCGCCGCCCCGTCCCCGGTGGCACCCCCCGCCCCGACGCGGGTGTCCGTTCCTTCGGCCAACGCCCCCTCCGCCGACTCCTCGACGGCTCTGGCCAGCCCGTGCTGGAACAGGGAGAACAGGTGGTGGTGCAGCAACAGGACGTCGGCACCCATCTACGAGGCCGGAACCAGCAACATCGTCGATTACCTCCGGACCAACCCCAGCATCTTCGTCTGCCGCGCCGAAGGCGCCCGCAACAACAACGGCCCTCACCCCAACCGGTGGGAGTGGACCAACGGCGATGTCACCGGCCGGTGGGGATACGTGATGGACAGCTGGATCTCCAGCGAGACCGACCCCCTTCCCGTCTGCTGACGAATACCTGAACGAATAGGTGAACGAATAGCTGGACGAATGCCCGAACGACGCCCGCCCGCCTCGTGCCGGGGGCGGGCGCTTTCACGGGCCCGCCCGGCCACGGCCGGCAGGGCCCGCGCGGCGTGGGACGACTCCGGCTAGGGGCACGGCGGCCGGTAGGGCAGGCCGGGGAAGTGCCGATCCCATTCCCGCGGCGTGATCCGCGGGTGGGCCAGCCGGCACACCCGGGCGGCCACGCGTTCGGCGTCGGTCTCCCACAGCAGCGCCGTGCGGTCGTAGCCGCCGGTCGCCACGGTGTGCCGGTCCGGGCTGAAGGCCACCGAGGACACGCGGTCGGTGTGGGCTTCGAGGGAGGTCTGCCGCTGGGGACGGCGCGGGTCGGTGAGGTCCCACACCTGGGCGACGCCGTCGTTGCCCGCGGTGGCGAGCAGGTGCCCGTCCGGGCTGAAGGCCACCATGTTGACGCTGTCGGTGTGGCCGATCGGGGCGGCCAGCGGCACGGGGCGCCGTGGGTCGGCGATGTTCCACAGCCGCGCGGTGTCGTCGAAGCTGGCGGTGGCCAGCGTACGGCCGTCGGGGCTGAACGCGAGCGCGTTGATCCCGTCGGTGTGCCCGGACAGGACCGACACCGGGACCGGGTTCCGCCGGTCGGTCACATCCCACAACCGGGCCGTGCGGTTCCATCCCGCGGTGGCGAGGAGGCGCCCGTCCGGGCTGAAGGCGACCGCGTTCACGCCCTCCGCGTCGCCCGTGAAGCCGGCGACCCGCACCGGCCGGCGGCGGTCGGTGACGTCCGTGAGGCGCACGGTGCGGTCGAGGCTGGCGGTGGCCAGGAACCGTCCGTCCGGGCTGAAGGCGACGGCGTTGACGTTGTCGGTGTGCCCGCGGATCGTGGCCCGCGGGCGGGCGCGGCCGGGGTCGGAGACGTCCCACAGCCGGGCGGTGCGGTCGTTGCTCGCGGTGGCCAGGGTGCGGCCGTCCGGGCTGAACGCCACGCCCCAGATCGCGTCGGTGTGACCGGTGAGCGTGGCCCGCGGGCGGGAACGCCGGGGGTCCCCGGTGTCCCACAGCCGTACGGTCCTGTCCTCGCCGACGGTGGCCAGGGTGCGGCCGTCCGGGCTGAACGCCAGCCAGCAGACGCTGGAGGCGTGCCCGGTGAGCGCCGGCCCCGGCAGGTCCCACAGCCGGGCGGTGTAGTCGTCGCTTCCGGTGGCCAGCGTCTGCCCGTCGGGGCCGAACGCGACCGAGACGACGTTGCCGGTGTGGCCGGTGAACGTGGCGAGCGGCAGGGGATGGCGGGGGTCGGTGACGTCGGCCACGCGAACGCTGTCGTCCAGGCTGGCGGTGGCGAGGAGGCGCCCGTCCGGGCTGAAGGCCACCGATCGGACGATGTCCCGGTGGCCGCGGATCGTGGCCCGCGGGCGGGCGCGATCGGGGTCGGAGACGTCCCACAGCCGGGTGGTGTGATCGTTGCTCGCGGTGGCCAGGACGCGGCCGTCCGGGCTGAACGCCAGCCAGGCCACCGGGGCGGTGTGCCCGGCCAGCGTGCGCGGCGCGCCGGGACGGCCGGGGTCGGAGACGTCCCACAGCGCCGCGGTGTTGTCGAAGCTGGCGGTGGCCAGCGTACGGCCGTCCGGACTGAACGCGACCGAGACCAGGCCCTCGCCGTGACCGGCCAGAGTCGCGCGGAGCCGGTGGTCCCGCACGTTCCACAACCGGGCCGTTTTGTCGGAGCCGGCGGTGGCCACGGTCTGTCCGTCGGGGCTGAACACCACCGCGTTCACCCCCATCGAGTGGGGAAGCACCGCCAGCGGGCGGGGTCGGCCGGGGGCGGTGATGTCCCACAGCCGGGCCGTGTTGTCCCAGGCGGCGGTGGCGATGACGCGTCCGTCCGGGCTGAAGGCGGCCCCGTTGACGTTGTCGCGGTGACCGGTGAGGGTGAGCAGGCGGCGCGGGCGGTGCGGGTCACCGACGTCCCAGACCTGGGCGGTGTGGTCACGGCTCGCGGTGACCAGCATGCGCCCGTCGGTGCTCACGGCGACGGCGTTGACCCGGCTGCCGTGCCCGGTGAGCCGGGTGGCGTAGGGGACGGCGAAGGTCCCGAGCAGGCTGTTGCGGGCATCGACGGTGGGCGACAGGCGATAGGCCGCCAGGCTGAGCTGCGCCGACAGGGCGGGATTGGCGTCACGCAGGTCGGTGGCCTCGGCGGCGACCTTCTGTGACAGGGCGATGTCGCGTTGCTGCGTGGCGGTCCGCTGGGCCCGGAAGGCGTAGACGGTCGTCGTGGTCGCCAGGACGAGCAGGACGGCGAGCAGCGCCGCGAACTGCCGCAACCTGCGGGTACGGCGGCGGGCGGCCTCCTGCTCCCGGGCCTCGGCCGCGATGCCGGCCTCGAGGAACCCCCGCTCCCCCGGTGACAGGAGGGAGTGGTTCTCGGCGGCCCAGTCCCTGGCGAGGGCGAGGCGGACGCCCCGGTAGAGGGCGCCCTCGTCGCGGTTCTCCGACTCCCAGGCCTGTGCCGCCTCGGTGATCCGGCGGTGGATCCGCAGCCCTTCGCGGTCTTCGGTGAGCCAGTCACGAAGCCGCGGCCAGGAACGGATCACCTCTTCGTGGGCGATCTCCACCGTGTCGTCGTCAAGGGTGACGAGCCGGGCCCCGGCCAGCTTTTCCAGGACGGCGGCGGTGTCGGGGTGGTCGATCTCGCCGCGGGTGATGCGGCGTTTGGTGTCCTCCGTGCCTTCGCCGAGCGCGGTGAGCCGCAGGAAGATCTGCCGGGTGAGGGCCTGCCGCTCGGGGCCGAGCGCGCTGTAGACCTCCTCGGAGGTTCGGGCGACGGCGTGCTCGATCCCGCCGGTGGCCTCGTACCCGGCGAGTGTGACGGTGTTCCCGCGCCGGCGCCCCCAGGCCTCCAGCAGCGCGTGGGACACCAGCGGCAGCACGCCCGGCTGGCCGGTGGCGTCGGCGATGAGACGGGACACCAGGGCGGCCTCGACCCGGTAGCCCATGTCGACGGCCGGCTGGGTGATGATCCGGCGCAGTTCCTCGGTGGTCATGGGCCCGACGAGCACCTGGGAGTCCTGCAGGACCTCGGCGAGGCCGGGGTGTCGCGCGCAGTGGGTGTAGAAGTCGGTCCGCACGCCGAGGATCACCCGGGTCCGGCTGTCGGGGTCGCGGGCCGCGGCGACCAGGGCGGCGACGAAGGCGGCGCGTTCCGCGGGGTCGGGACAGAGGGTGAAGGTCTCCTCGAACTGGTCCACGATGAGAACGACGTCGTCGGCCACGGCCTGCCTGGCGAGGAGCTGGCGGGTGGCCAGGCCCAGGTTGCGCGGATCGCCGGAGAGCTCGGCGAGGAGGCCGCCGGGGGTGACGCCGAGCCGCGCCGCCAGGTGTACCGCGCACTCGCGCAGCGGATGGGCTCCCGGGGTGATCAGCAGCACCGGGTGGGGGCCGAGAGCGGGAACCAGGCCGGCTCGCAGGAGTGAGGACTTTCCCGATCCCGACGCGCCGAGCACGGCGACGAACCGGTGCAGGCGCAGTTGGGCGCCGACCTTCTCCACCAGCCGCTCGCGGCCGAAGAACCGGTTCGCGTCCTTCGGCCCGAAGCTCCTCAGCCCGACGTACGGGGGCGTCTCACTCGCCGTCTCGGAGGTGTCCGGCCGGTCGAGCTCCTCGGCCAGCGAACGCCATCGTGCCTCCCATTCCGCCGGATCGGCTCCGCACGCCTTCGCGTAGGCCGTGGTGACGGCCATGGTGGGAAGTTTGCGTCCCCCGGCGGCCTCGGAAAGGGTGCCGGCGGAGTAGTGTGCCCGCTTGGCGAGCTCGCGGTAGGACGGGTTGCCCGCTTTCGCGCGTAGTCGGCGAAGGTCCGCCGCGAACCGCAGTAAACGATCGTCACCGTCGTCGAGTGGTCGTTCCCGGCGAGGCATGTCCGCCCCCTCGTCGCCCCGTGTCCACGGCCTTCATTGTTCAGCCGTTGTCATCCGGCGTCCAGCGCGTGACAGCGGACGACCCGGCTCCCCCGCGCGGCCGGGAAGGCGAGCTCCGGTTCCGGGCGACGGGCCGATCGGGCCTGACTGAAACCGGACAACGGCTACCGGCGACGCCACTCGTTCCGAGGCGACCCGTCAATCCGAACGTCGCGACCGGACCGGCGACCCGGGAAAGATCACGTGAGTGGTCGGAGCGTGCGCCTCAAGCCGCCCGGCGACCCATGATGAGGTCGGCGGTGATGCGGACCGGCAGGCACAATGTCTGGCCGTGCTCCAGGAACAAGGCGTCACGGGAGCTGAAATACCCCAGATCGGCCAGCACGTGGCCGGACAGATCGCATGACGAGCAGGTGACACCGTCCCAGTCCACAGCGGTGCGGGCCACCGCGTCGAAGAGCGTCTCACCGCCGATGTTGGTGAACCCTTCCTCCTTCTGCAGTGTGCTCAGATCGCCGTACAACTCCGAGACGGTCACCCACTGACCGTCGAGCAGGAACTCCGGCCAGGCGAGCACCACCTGATGCGGGATCAACGTCCGTAACCGGGGAAAACGTGGGTGCCAGAAGCGCCCGCTCACCAGCAGTCCTCTGACCCGTCCGGCGATCCCGCAGGCCCGCCCCACCGCTTCCAGCACCGCCAGCCGCTGACTGCACGATCCGCGCTCCGCAAGAAGCGTCCTGGAGACCGGCTGCGCGTCGTTCATGGCGTACACCGGACGCACCCGCGCAGCGATGAGCCGGTGGGCCGCGACCAGAAGATCCTGATCCATCCCGGTGTTTCCATGCCGGGCCTCGGCCGCCAGCTCCAGTACCCGGGGATGTCCCCAGTCGAGGATGGGCGTGGCCGCCAGCTCCGCCTCTCCTGTCTCCCGGTGAACGGCGGCGACGCGACGGCACCGTGACGGCGGGAGAGTCGGCTTCATCCCATGACCGTATCCGGAGCCCATGACGCGTCGAGCGGCGCCTGCCATGTGCCGGCCCCTCCCACCGCTCGTCGTCTCGCGGCTCGGCGTGGCTCCAGGAGCGCGGGCCATGGCCGGGTTCGGCGGGGGGCGTCCGGACGCGGCGGTCCTGTCGGCGACATGGTTCGGGAATCGGCGGCGTTCATCCGGATGGGACGCCCGGTTCTTGGACCGGCGGGACGAGTCTGGGATAGCGTATGTTTACGTAAACATAAACCTGGTGCTCTCCCTGTGACGACAGGCAGGAGTAGTGGTGACAGCTGATCACGAGCCGCGCTGGCTTCGCTGGCCCTCGGAGACCTCACGCCGGCGGTTGGCCTTCGGCGCGGACTACAACCCGGAGCAGTGGTCGCGGGAGGTGTGGGAGGACGACGTCCTGGCGATGCGCCGCGCCGGGGTGAACATCGTCTCACTGGCGATCTTCTCGTGGGCGTGGCTCCAGCCCCGTGCCGACCGGTGGACATTCGACTGGCTGGACGAGGTGATGGACCTCCTGCACGCGCACGGCATCGCCGTGGACCTGGCGACCGCCACGGCGTCCCCGCCACCGTGGCTGACCACCGCGCACCCTGAGATCCTGCCCGTCGACCACGACGGCCGCACGCTGTGGCCGGGCGCGCGCCAGCACTGGCGCCCGACGTCGCCGATCTTCCGCGAGCACGCCCTGCGCCTGGTCCGGGCCATGGCGGAGCGGTACGGGAGCCATCCGGCCCTGGCCGCGTGGCACGTCTCCAACGAGCTCGGCTGCCACAACGTCTACGACTTCTCCGAGGACGCCGCCGCGGCGTTCCGGATCTGGTTGCGCGACCGGTACGGCACGGTGGAGGAGCTGAACCGGGCGTGGGCGACGGCGTTCTGGTCCCAGAGATACGACGCCTGGGAGGAGATCCTGCCACCGCGCCTGGCCGCCTCCTATCCCAACCCGACCCAGCAGCTCGACTTCAAGCGGTTCTCCTCGGACGCCCTGAAGCACCATCTGCGCGCGGAACGCGGCGTGCTGGCCGAGCTGACGCCCGAGATCCCGGTCACCACCAACTTCATGGTCATGGGTGACACCAAGGGGATGGACTACGCCGACTGGGCGCGCGAGGTCGACTTCGTCTCCAACGACCACTACCTGCTGACCGGCCCGCAGGCGCAGGACGAGCTGTCGTTCTCGGCCAATCTGACCGGCCGTCTCGCCGGGGGCGAGCCCTGGTTCCTGATGGAGCACTCCACCGGCGCGGTGAACTGGCAGCCGGTCAACAAGGCCAAGAAGCCCGGCGGCATGGCCCGCGACTCGCTGACCCACGTGGCGTACGGAGCGGACGCCGTGTGTTTCTTCCAGTGGCGGCAGTCTGCGGGCGGGGCCGAGAAGTACCACTCGGCGATGGTCCCGCACGCCGGCACGGACAGCGAGGTCTTCCGCTCGGTCGTGGACCTCGGCGCGACCCTGGAGAGGCTCGCGCCGATCGCGGGGACGCGCCGCCGTCGCGCCGCGGCCGCGATCGTGTTCGACTGGGACTCCTGGTGGGCCGGCGAGCTGGACTCCCATCCCACGTCACGACTGCGGTACCGGCAGGAGGCGCTGGACTGGTACTCGGCGTTCGCGGCGGCGGGGGTGCGGGTCGACGTCATCGCCTCCGCCGACTCGTTCTCGCACTACGACCTGCTCGTCGCCCCGATCCTGCACGTCGTTCCGCGGGCGCTCGCCGATCGCCTGAGCGAGTACGCGACCGGCGGCGGCCATCTTGTCACCACCTATTTCTCCGGCATCGTGGACGAGCACGACCACGTGTGGCTCGGCGGCTATCCCGGCGCGTTGCGCGAGCTGCTCGGCATCCGGATCGAGGAGTTCGGGCCGCTGCTGGACGGCGACCGGGTGGATCTCGACCTCGGCGTCTCCGGCACGTTGTGGAGCGACCGGATCGACGTCGTCGAGGCGGACGTCGAGGTCGTCGCCCGCTACACGTCCGGCGAGTACGCGGGCCGGCCCGCCGTCACCACGCGTCCCGTCGGGACCGGCTCGGCCTCCTACGTCTCGACCAGGCTCGGGCCCGAGGGCCTGGGGCCGGTGCTGTCGCGGTTCCTGGCGGCCGGCGGGGTGCGGCGCGAACTTCCGGCCGCCGTCGCCGGGGCGGTGGAGCTGGCGGTCCGCACCGGTGACGACGCCGACTACTGGTTCCTCATCAACCGCACCGACGAGGTTGTCGCCGTGGGCGACGTCGAGGGCGAGGTCCTCCAGGCGCCCTGCCTGGCCACGGGCCTCACCCTGGCCCCCCGCCAGGTGTGCGTCCTGCGCCGCGCGCACGAGGTCCCGCCGACCGGCCGGGCGGCGGGACCGGGGCACGGCGGGGTCACCGCACGCTGAACCCCTGTTCCTGGCCGTACTTGATGGAGGCGTCCTGCCACGCCTTTAGGCCGTCCTGCAGGGTGACGCCGCTGACGTAGGCCTTGCCGGCGGTGTCGTTGAAGATCCTGTTGGCGTAGACCTGGTAGGGCAGGTAGGACCAGCCTCCGACGACCTGGCCCGCCGACTCGGCGAGGACCTGGTTGACCCGCTGGCCGCCGAAGTAGGGGAACTTCTTGTCCTGGAAGGTCTGGGAGGCCAGATGCGCGGTGGTGGCGGGGAACGCGCCGGCGTCCAGCCGGGTCTGCACTCCCTCGTCGACGCCGGCGTACTTGAGGAAGGCGTAGGAGAGCGCCTTGTTGGCACTGGCCTCGGGGACGGCCAGCGAGCTGCCGCCGCTCTCCGAGGTGGCCTTGCCGCCGCTCTCCCACTGCGGCATGGGGGCGACCCGCCACTTGCCGAACCCGGCCTTGACGCCGGTCTCAAGGTTGGCGGGCATCCAGGCGCCGATCACGAGCGTGGCGATGGTGCCGTCGCCCAGGCCCTTGTACCAGGCGTCGCTCCACCCGGGGATCGGCGCGACGAGCTTGTCGCTGACGAGTTGCTGCCAGGCCGAGGTGAACTTTCGCGTGCCGGCGTCGCCGAAGTCGACGCTCACCGTGGTGCCCTCGACCTTGTACGGCTTGCCACCGGCCTGCCAGATCATGCTGGTGGCGAACCCGGGGTCGCCGGTGTCGCTGGTGATGTACGCCTTGGGGTCGGCGGCGTGCAGTTTCCTGGCCGCCGCGATGTACTCCTCCCAGGTGGCCGGGACCTCGATCTCGTGCTTGGCGAAGATCTCCTTGTTGTAGAACAGGGCCATCGGCCCGGAGTCCATGGGGATGCCGTAGATCCCGCCGCCGGAGCGGACGGAGTTCCAGGGGCCGGGGGTGAAGGTGCCGTCGAGCCGGCCCGCGCCGAAGCCCGTCAGGTCGGTGACCGACTTGGCGAGCACGAACTGCGGCAGGGCGAAGTACTCGATCTGGGCGATGTCGGGTATGCCCGACCCGGCCTTGATCACGTTCTGCAGGGCGGTGTAGTGGTCGTTGCCGGTGCCGGCGTTGACCAGGTTGACCTTCACCTTCGGATACTTGGCCTGGAAGCCGGCGACCACCTGCTTCAGGGTCGGCTCCCACGCCCAGATCGTGATGCTGCCACCGGCGTCCAGCGCGGCCTGGAGGTCCGTGGCGGACGCGCTCGGGGGGGCGGCGGCCCCGGAGCCGCCGTCACCGGGGGAAGAACAGGCGGTGGTCATCAGCGATACCGAAAGTGCGGCGCCCAGCAGGAGGACGTGGCGGCGGTTTGTCGTCATGGAGCCCCTTTCATGGTTGTACCTGGGGACGGTCGGGCGCGGCGTCGACTACTCCTTGACGCTTCCGGCGGCCAGACCCGACTGCCAGTACCGCTGGAGCAGCAGGAACGCCACGATCAGCGGGACGATGGTGAGCAGCGAACCGGTGATCACGAGGTTGAAGATCGCCTCGCCCCCGATGGTGGACGCCTGGGCGTTCCAGTTCTTGAGGCCGAGGGTGAGCGGGTACCAGTTCGGGTCCTTCAGCATGATCAGCGGCAGGAAGTAGTTGTTCCACGTCGCGACGACCGCGAACAGCAGGACCGTGACGATCCCCGGCGCCAGCAGCGGCAGGCTGATGCGGAAGAACGCCTGGAACTCCCGCGCCCCGTCCACGCGCGCCGACTCGAGGATCTCGTCCGGTACGGCGTCGGCGCTGTACGTCCACATGAGGTAGAGGCCGAACGGCGAGACCAGCGACGGAATGATGATCGCCCACGGAGTGTTGGTCAGGCCCAGGCTGGAGAACATCAGGAACGTCGGGACGGCCAGCGCGGTGCCGGGCACCGCCACCGCGCCGATGACGACGGCGAACACGGCCTTCTTGCCGGGAAAGTCGAACTTCGCCAGCCCGTACCCGGCGACCGTGGCCAGCAGCGTCGCGCCGCCCGCGCCCACGACCACGTAAAGCAGCGTGTTGAGCAGCCAGCGGGTGAAGATGCCGTCGTCGTAGGCGAAGGTGTCGGCGATGTTGCGGAACAGGGCGAAGTCGGCGTCGAACCACAGGCCGAACGAGCCGAACAATCCCTCCTGCGTCTTGGACGCGTTGATCAGCAGCCATACCGGCGGGAGCAGCGTGTAGACCAGCATGATCGAGGTCAGGGCGGTCAGCGTGGCGCTGCGCCGGTTTCGCGGTGAGGGGCGCCGGCGACCGCGCCGGATCACCAGCGGACCGGACGAGGCCCGCGCGCGGGGCCTCCGGGCGGTCGGGGCGGCGGTCATGATCAGACTTCCCTCCTCATGCCGCGGAGCTGGATGACGTAGGCGATGATCATCGTGATCACCCCCATGACAATGGCGACGGTCGCCGAGTAGTTGAACTGCTGGCCATCGAAGGACAGCGAGTACGCGTAGAGGTTCGGCGTCAGGTAGGTCGTGATCACGTTCGGCGCCAGGGTCTTGAGGATGCTGGGCTCGTTGAAGAGCTGGAAACTACCGATGATCGAGAAAATCGTCGCGACCAGCAGCGCCCCGCGCAGCGCGGGGAGCTTGATCGCGTAGACGATCCGGAGCTGGCTCGCCCCGTCGATCTCCGCGGCCTCGTACAGGGACGGGTTGACCACGCGAAGGGCGGAGTACAGGATCAGCATGTTGTAGCCGACGAACTCCCAGGTCACGATGTTGCCGATCGAGGCGAGGATCAGATCGGCCGACAGCGGGTCCGGCAGCGACAGTCCGAACGTCTCGTTCAGGTTGCCGACGAGGCCGAACCGGGTTCCGTACATGAAGCCCCACATCAGCGTCGCGACCACCGCGGGCACGGCGTAGGGCAGGAACACCGCGATACGGAAGAAGCTCGCCCCGTACAGCCGGCCGCTGTCGATCGCGAGAGCCACCAGGAGCGCCAGAAACAGCATGATCGGGACCTGCACGACCAGGAAGAGCGTCACGTTGCCGAAGGCTGACCAGAACTGCGGGTCGCCCAGCGCCTTGAGGTAGTTGTCGGCGCCGACGAAGGCGGTCCCGCCGACCAGCTGGGTGCGAAACAGGCTCAGGTAGATCGAGTACGCGATCGGCGCCAGGAAGACGAGCGCGAACACCGCCATGAACGGCCCGACGAACCGCCAGCCCGCCCACGATCGCCTCCCCCCGGGCGCCGCTCCCCGGCCGGCCGGCGTGCTCACCTGCGGCGTTGCGACCACCGGTTCACTCCTCCCTACCGCTTCCGGGTGATGTTTACGTAAACATCTCACCCAAGAGGAAGCCCCGACCAAAACCGACACAGGGTGATCAGAGAAGATCCAACGGTAATGATTACGTAAACGTCCGTGCGGTATCGTGACACCGGTCACACCGGTCGTCAAGGTTTCCCCGGCCTCAACGGACGTTCGAGAGACAGGCGAAGGGCGGAGACGATGAGCGGCGGTGGGTGGCGGCAGCCGGGCGCGGCGGCCGGCGGTGGCGCGCAACGTGGCGGGTCGAGCATTCCCGGCGGGCGCCGCAAGCAGCGCGTCTCCATGGCCGACGTCGCCACGCTGGCGGGCGTCTCGTCCCAGACCGTGTCGCGGGTCTCGAACGGTCACCCGGGGGTGATCGACTCGACCCGCGAGCAGGTGCTCGCGGCGATGCGCGAGCTGGGCTACCGGCCCAACAGCGCGGCCCGCGCGCTGCGGTACGGCCAGTTCAACACCATCGGCGTCATCCTCTTCAGCCTGGCGTCCACCGGCAACAGCCGTACGGTCGAGGCGATCGCCACCCATGCCGCCACCGAGGGATACGCCATCACGCTGATCCCCGTCGACGTGCCGACCCAGGACAACGTGCTGGGCGCGTTCACCCGGATGGGCGAGCTGGCCGTGGACGCGGTCATCGTCATCATCGAGATACACCTGCTCGACGCGGGCACCGTGACCCTGCCCCCCGGAGTCCCCGTCGTCGTCGTCGTGGACTCCGACGCCGGCGACCGCTACGGCGTCGTCGACACCGACCAGGCCGACGGGGCCCGGCGGGCCGTCCACCACCTGCTCGACCTGGGACACCGGACCGTCTGGCACGTGACCGGGCCGCGGACGTCCTACGCCGGCCAGCGCCGCACCCAGGCCTGGCGTACCACGCTCGAAGAGGCCGGACGGCCGGTACCGGCTCCCCTGCACGGCGACTGGTCGGCCGAATCCGGCTACGCCGCCGGCCTCGCGCTCGCGGACAAGCCCGACTGCACGGCGGTGTTCGCCTCCAACGACCAGATGGCCCTCGGGCTGCTGCGCGCCCTGCACGAACGCGGCCGGAAGGTCCCTGACGAGATCAGCGTGGTCGGCTTCGACGACATCCCCGAAGCCGCCTTCTTCATCCCGCCCCTGACGACCGTCCACCAGGATTTCGCGGAGGTGGGCAGAAGGTGCGTGCGGCGGGTCCTGCTGCAGATCCGCGAGAACCAGACCTCCCAGCCGGGCACCGACCTCGTCCCGACCCGCCTGGTGGTGCGAAACAGCACGGCCTCCCCCCGGAAGTGACCGGCCCCCGGCCCCGGGTCCCAGGTCACCTGTCCCAGGACCAGGACGTTTTTGTGCAGATGCCCGACTTTTCTGATGCTGGTTGAATACTGGCATCTAGGCGCGAGGAGAGCGGCTACGCGATCCTCAGATCGTGGACTATGAGGGCTTGACCGACGCCGAACGCCTGCTTTGGGAGAAGTCCCGCCGAGGCGCCCAGGTGGACCTCCCGGGCGGTGAGGTACGCGCCGAGGTGATCCGCGCCCTGCTCCTCGGCGCGAGCGACCGCGAGCCCGATCAGGTGCCGGCGATCCGCCTCCTGGGCGCGCACATCACCGGACCCCTGGACCTCTCACACGCCGAGGTGGCGCTCCCTCTCTTCCTCACCGACTGCGCCTTCGCCTGCCCGCCGGACCTCACGTGGGCGCGGGTGCGCACGATCGAACTCACCCGCTGCACCCTCCCTGGCATCACCGCCCCGTACGCCCAGGTAGAGGGCAGCATCACACTGGAGTCTTGCCGGTTCACCGGCCCGGCCGACCTGTCCGGCGCCAGACTCGCCGGTCATCTCGACCTTCGGGGGACGCGGCTGACGGGAACCGGCCCTCACAGCGCGTTACGCGCCAACCGCGTGGACGTCGGCGGAAGCCTGCTGGGGGCGGACGGACTCATCGCGGACGGGGCCATACTCCTGAACCACGCGCGCATCGCAGGCGATGTCGATTTCTCCGACGCGCACCTTCGCAACGGCGGCGGCGCTGTACTCGACCTCGAGCACCTGAACGTGGAGGGCAGCCTCATCTGTCGTCGGATCACCACACACGGAACGATCCGACTGTTCGCCGCTACGGTCGGCGGCCCGCTTCTGTTCGTCGACGCGCACCTGAACAACCCCGGCAAGCCGGTTGTCCTAGCGGAAGACGGCCTGACCGTGGGCGGCAGCGCACTGTTCGGCAGCGTGGTCGCGAAGGGCGAGATCCTCATGTACCGCGCGAAGATCGGCGGGATGCTGGCCTTCGGCGACGCGAAGCTCAGCAACCCCGGCGGCACCGTCCTGGCCCTGGACGGGCTGACGGTGGAGTCCATGCTCTTCTGCGCGGGCACCTTCACCGCTGAGGGCCGGATCCGGGTCGGCGGGTCGCGCATCGGAGCGGTGTTCAACTTGGAAGGCGCGCAGCTCAGCAACCCCGGCGGGCAGGCGCTCAGCTGCGCCGGCTCCACCATCGACCAGTTGCGGCTGCGTCCGCGCGCACCGATCGCGGGATCGGTCAGCCTGGCGCACACCAGCATCAGCCGGATCGACGACGACCTCTCCATCTGGCCCGAGCAGCTCGAGTTGGACGGCCTCACCTACGAGACGCTCACCACGCCTGGCCAGGCCACCGAGCGCCTGGCCTGGATCGCTCGCGGCGAGGCCGAGCACCACACACCGCAACCCTACGAGCAGCTCGCCGCGGCTTACCGCCGCCTCGGTGACGACCTGGCCGCCCGGCAAGTCCTGCTCACCAAACAGCGCCGCCGCCGCGGCAGCCTCCCCTGGTACGGCAAGGCCTGGGGTTACCTCCAGGACGCCACCGTCGGCTACGGCTACCGCCCGCTGCGCGCCGCCGCCTGGCTCCTCACCCTCCTCATCGTCGGCACCACCGCCTACAGCCTCCACCACCCGAAACCACTGGAGGCCGGCAAGGGACCCGGCTTCAGCCCCGCCATCTACACGCTGGATCTGCTCCTGCCCATCATCGATTTCGGCCAGGAACGCGCCTTCGCGCCAACGGGGGCACAGCAATGGCTGGCAAACGCCCTGGTCATCGTCGGCTGGATCCTCGCCACCACTATCGTCGCCGGCCTCACCCGCAGCCTGTCCCGCCAGTGACGTCTCTTCACCACTGATCCAATGAAGCGTGTCCTGCCCGCTCGATGAGGGGTGCCGGCAAAAACGCGTCACCAGCCCCAAACCATAACGTCTCTGCAGGTCAGGAAGGTATGCCTTCATGGAGACGTCGACCATCGGACCCATCGAGGTTCCTTGATGTAAACCGCTGACCTGCGTCTTCTCTCTCATTGGCGGCTGGTGACGCGTTTCTTGACGGCACCCCGGAATGGGTGGCCGCCATCCGGCTACCGCTGCTCCGCGTGCTCGGACCAGGCACCCCTTGGAATTACTCACCTAGGCGGCGTCCCACACACCGGTAGGGGCGATCTCGGCCACCCAGTCCGCGAAGTCGCGGGGCTTGCGGTTCAGGGCACGCTCGACACCGTCGGCCAGCGAGCTGTTCCGGCCGTCGAAGAACTCGGAGATGAGCGTGGCCAGCGGCTCGGCGAACTCGCGCGGGGCGCCGTCGTCGACGATCGCGTCGGCGAACCGGTCCCGGGTGATCGGCACGTAGCGGAGCTCGCGGCCCGTCGCCCGGGCGATCTCGCCGACACCTTCGGCGAAGGTCCACAGGCGGGGGCCCGTCAGCTCGTAGCGCTCGCCCACGTGGCCCTCCTCGGTGAGGGCCGCCACCGCGACGTCGGCGATGTCGTTGGCGTCGATGAACGGGTCGGCGTTGTCGCCGGCGGGCAGGGCCAGCACGCCGTGGCGCAGCGGCTCGAGGAACACGCCCTCGTCGAAGTTCTGGTTGAACGAGGCCGGGGCGACAATGGTCCACTCGACCGGGAGGCTCGTCACGGCGTCCTCGCACCGGACGGCCTCGTCCTGGTTTCGGGCGGACAGGAGGACCAGGCGCTCGACGCCGGCGTCGACCGCCAGCCGGGCCACGGCGGCGATGGCGTCGCCGGCGCCGGGCCACTCGACCTCGGGGTAGTACATCAGGTAGGCCGACTTGACGCCGGCGACGGCGCCGGCCCAGGTTGAGGGGTCCTCCCAGTCGAACGGGGGCTCGCCGGTGCGAGAGCCGACCCGCACGTTCACGCCTCGCTCGATCAGCTTCCGGGTCACCCTGCGGCCGACCCGGCCGGTACCCCCGAGGACCAACGTCGTGTGCTCGTTTGTTGTCATGGCTACAGCCTGAACGGCGTCATCTGGATGATCCATGGCTGAGATGCCGGAATGCATATCCAATCGTCTACTCTTGGACAGGTGGACGCACTCGCAGGGTTGCTTGAGGGGCCGCGGGCCAGCGGCGCCTTCCTCCTTCGCATCGTGCTGGACCCCCCATGGTCGATCCGGGTCCAGGACGGGTCGCCGCTGTGCCTCGCCGTCATGCTCAGCGGCGAGGCGTGCTTCGAGCCCGACCTCGGCGAGCCGGTGCGGCTGCGCCCGGGCGACGTCGCCATCGTCCGTGGGCCGGGCCCCTACGTGATGAGCGACGACACGGCGACCCCGCCGCAGGTCATCGTGCACCCAGGCCAGCAGTGCGTCACGCCCGAGGGCGTCGAGCTGCGCGAGCGGATGGCGCTGGGGGTGCGCACGTGGGGCAGCAACCCCGACGGGTCGGTGCAGATGCTGCTCGGCGTGTACGAGGAGGTCGGCGCCGTCGGCCAGCGCCTGCTCGACGTGCTGCCGCCGCTGCTGGTCGTGTCCGAGGACACGTGGGACTCGACGCTCCTCCCGGTGCTGGCCCGGGAGGTCACCAAACAGGGGCCGGCCCAGGGCGTCGTGCTCGACCGCCTGCTCGACCTGCTGCTCATCTCGGTGCTGCGGGTGTGGTTCGACCGGCCCGAGACCGAGGCCCCGGCCTGGTACCGGGCCTACACCCACCCGGTGGCCGGCGAGGCGCTACGGCTGTTCCACGAGGACCCGGCGAACGACTGGACGCTGGCGCGGGTCGCCGCCGAGGTCGGCGTGTCACGGGCGACGCTGGCCGAGTGCTTCCGCAACGCCGTCGGCACGCCGCCGATGACCTACCTGACCGAGTGGCGCCTGGCCCTGGCCGCCGACCTGCTGCGCCAATCCGACGCCACGCTGAACGCCGTCGCCAGGCAAGTCGGCTACGGCAGCGGGTTCGCCCTCAGCTCGGCGTTCAAGCGGGTGTACGGCATCAGCCCGCAGGAGCATCGCAGCGCCGCGCCGGCGTAGCGGGCTCCCGCCCGGGTCGCCGTCACCGGAGGCAGGGCAAAGGGTTCGCCCAGGTCGGGGTGCCGTCAAGAAACGTGTCACCAGCCCCGGACCAGAGAGAAGGCGCGGGTCAGCGGCTTGCGTCGAGGAACCGCGATGGGGCCGACAGACCGACGCCTCTATGAGGGCATACCTTCCTGACCTGCGGCGACGTTACGGTTGGCGGCTGGTGACACGTTTCTTGACGGCACCCCGAGTACGAGGACGTTCAGAGGTTCGGAACAGCGCGACAGCTCGGGTACCGATCTTGAAGGATGTTCGGGGGCGTGGTCCGCGGTCCGAGAGAACCTTGCGGCCCCGCGCCGTCACCGCGATCACGCTGTCGTGCGGGAGCACGGCCGTCAGAGCGTCGACCATGCCGGTGACTCCTGCCGCCGCGCTGGGTCCGCGCCAGTGGGTCTGTTCGCCATAGGGGACGTCGGTGATCACGATGTCGGGTGCGTGGTGGCCGAGTGTCCGCTGGAGCTGGTCGGGGTCGAACGCGTCGGCTTGGCGCACCGCGTGCGGCATGTCCCCCCCGGCGGCGTCGAGTTCGGCGGCGAGCCGGTGGGCGGCACGCGCGGCCGAGTCGTACGCCGGTTTGTCGAAGCGGGCGGCGCGCGCCCTGAGATCGGCGGCGCGGGCCGCCAGGCCGGCCTGGCTCAGCAGGGCGAGATTGCGTTCGGCCAGCTTCCGCGCTTCAGGGTCGAGATCGGAGGCCAGCACCGAGGCGATCCGGCGCCGGTGCAGCAGTGTCACAACGGTCAGCAGGTAACCGCTGCCGCAGCACGGGTCCCAGAGGACGGCGGGCTGGTCGCCGCCGCGCAGGGCCAGCGCTCGCTGGAAGATCTCGCTGGCCAGCCTGACGGGGAAGGCGGGAAACCCTGGGGCGGAGTGCAGCACCGCGCCGCCGGCCAGGTCCTGATGGCCGGTCCGGACGATCGCGTGACGGTAGGTCATGGCTCCATGGCCTGGTTCAGCCGCTCCGGCATGCCCGGTCTCCTTCTTCTTGACGACCACCGCGCCAGGCAGCGCCCACCATGCGGACCCGGCATTGACGGCGCTCCTTGATTTCGGCTGTTGACACTTGGGGAGTCGGTGAGACCTGCTCTGTGGATCTCCCCGTTCTTCGGGTGACGGTGTTCGGTCTCTTCGCGTGATCTTGTCCGGCCTGTCGTCGTGAGGCCGGTGCGCTGTGGACAGCACCCGCCCGATGGTCGACAACGGCTGGCGCGGCGCTGCCCGGGCACTGTTTCCCCGCCCGGTTCCAGGAGCGGATGAAGCATGTCTACCCGGCGCTGCAGTCGGTGCCGTCCCCGTCCGGACCGGGGGTGTCCTGTCCCAGGCCCCGACGGATCGCGATCTCCACGGGTGAGTACGCGCCGTCGGCCCGCTCCAGTTCGTACGGCGCGGCCGGCATCAGCGGCGGCTGGGCCATGAAGCGCGGCCGCACCCCATGGTGCGGTTGCGCCGCGTGCACCAGGAATGGGTGGCACAGGAAGACGTCGCCCGGGGACCCGGTGGCGAGGGCGAGTGGCCGGTGCTCGGACGCCGCCACCAGATCGGGCGCAAGGACCAGCCCGCTCGCCCCGTCCTCCCCGTACTTCTCCAGCACCTTCGGCACGTCGAGGTGTGAGCCGACCCGGATCCGGGTCGGGGCGTCCTCCTCACCGACCTCGCTGAACAGGAACAGCATCAGCAGCGCCCGGCCCCGGGAGCGCAGATTCGTGAAGTACCAGCTCTCGCCCTCCGGCAGATAGCTCCCCTCGATGTGCCAGCCCGCGTCCTCCGGCTCCTCCTCGTGCGGGAAGCGCAGCGGGAACGTGCCCAGCGAGTAGCGCGGCTCCCAGCATCCCGCGCCGACGAGCAGGTCGTACGCGCGCTGCAGGAACGGGGAGTTGGGTGCGGCGGCGAACGGCCCCTGCGCCATGCCGGCCACCCAGTGCACGGGCTGCGTCCACGTCGCTGGATCGTCCGGGTCGCAGCCCGTCTCTCGCCACAGCAGCCGCGCGCAGTCCGCGGCCACGCGCGGCGCGACGGCGCCCTCCAACTTCACGAAGCCGTCGCGGAGGAAGCGGGATACCAAGGTCGTGTCATCCATGCCCCCATCGTGCGGCGACACCGGCCCCGATCACCCGACATTCTCCGCACCGCCTTTGTCGGGTGTTCACCGGGCCCCTTCTCGCCCCCTGAGACGGGCCTTGAGGAGCAACGGAACCGTGTTCGCCTGCGTCAACCCCGCGTGCGGGTGGGTCGGCCGCGCCGGCACCAACGCCGCGATCAATATCAACAACGCCGACGGACCAGCGGTGTCAGGACGTGGAGACCTCGGGGTTACCCGGGCTGTGAAGCGTCAACCCCCGCCGCGCTGCTTAACCGCGACGTGACGGGAGGATCCCCGCCCTTCAAGCCGGGGAGGAGGGCAAAAGGACCCGCTCTTCGTCATCGCCGACAAGGTCACCGTCGATTCGACGGAGATGCCGTTCCTGCTCATCGAGCTGGAATGCGCACGGGAGATGCGCGTCATCCCCTCCGAGATCCCTTTGATTCATGCCAACCTCTCCATCGCCAACATGGACTTCGGCGAGTTCGCCGAGAGCGCCGATGCGGACGGCGTCTTTCGCGGGTTCCGCGGCTGAACCGCCACGCCGCCGAGAAGCGCGGAACGTCATCAGTAAGGCTTAGGGGGAACGACGACTCGTGACAGTTGAATACGCGACTCCACCACTACCAAGTCCCGTAACCGGTTCGCCCCGGGCCACCGCCGGTGCCGTGGTGACGGCCGCGCAACGCTACCCGCCGCGAGGGTGACCACTACGCAGTTTGGTAGGCCCACTGCTGGTAGACGCCGCGGTTGCAGGGGTGAGTGTAGACGTCGTCGGCCCGGTTGCCGTCAAGGCAGAGGCCGGTCGCCTTGTTCCGGATCTCGTACACGGTGTATCCCCACGTTCCGGTGCCGACGGCGGTCACCCACCATCGCTGGTAGTCGCCGCCGTTGCAGCGGAGTCCGTAGACGTGGCGCGCGTGGTTGCTGTCCAGGCAGGTCCAGGTCGGCGTGGACTGGACGATCTCGAAGTAGCCGCCCTCTTTGGGAATGAACCGATGCGAGAACATTGTGGTGGTGGCGAAGGAATCGGTGTAGGCGTCATGCGGTCCGTTTTGGTCGCCATAGACGAGGTTGCCCCAGCTCACCTGGTTGCGCAGGTATCCCCACGTGTTGGCCGGGACCGCGTGGGCCGGCCCGGCCAGGGTGAGCAGCAGCGCCGCGCTGAGCGAAACGCCCACGAGAGCGCGTCGCAGGTTTTAAATATTGTCATGCGTGGATTTTATGGTGACCTATTCGGAGCTCTCCGAACGCGCTGTGAATGCGGTGCGAACGTAGCGGGGCCGGTAAAAATTCACCTTTTGTGAGGGGCCACGGTGATTACGGACAGCCGTCTTGCGGCGTGTAGCTATGCGGCCATTTGGGATGAAAGGGACTCGTTGAGCACTTCCAGGGGCGACCGGTAGCCGAGTGCGGACGTCGCAGGTTACAAACCCTTCGACGTAGCGGATGACCTGCCATTTCGCCGTGGCCCGGGTGGTGAGGACGAAACGGTGTAGCCACTCGTTCCGGCCTTCTCCCCCGAACGTGTCCCTAGCCCAAAGTAAACCGACCTGCGCGGGTCCCCCGGCTTCCGAGAAATCGTGTTTCCGAAAGCGGAGACGGTCACGATTTTTGAGAATACACACGGCGGATAGGCGAAACCCCGGCTCGGCACCTCCGCGAACAGGACCGCGCCGCTGTCACAGCCCGTCCCTGTCCTCGAGCTTGGTCGTCACCTTGTTCGCGGGCGGCGCCTTGATGGAGACCCTGGCGCCCCAGCCGGTGAAGCGGGTCTCGACGCTGATCGTCTTGCCCTCCCACCCGGCGCTGTCGAAGATGCCGGTGACGGGGAAGGACGTGGTCAGGCGCTGCGGCAGACGGTTTCTGTCCACGGTGAGTTTGAACGTCACCACGGTCTTGTCGCTCGACCGGAGCGGCAAGGTGGCGCGAAACCAGGGCGAGACCTTGGCGAGTCTGCCGAAGGTGGTGGTACCGCTGTAGCTGGTAGGGGTCTTCTTGGCACCCTTGAGCAGGCTGGTGAGGGTCGCCGGCTCGGCGACGTTCACCAACTGGCTGAACCAGCCGTCCACATCTCCCGTCATGCCGTCCGGGTCCTTGTACCAGCTCTTGCCTCGCGGCATCTTGTCGCGGTAGGTGCCGCCCTGGGAGTAACTCGTGGTGCCGATCCGGATCGTCCGTGCGGACGCAGGCGGGTCGAGGGGATCGTCGGCCGGGCCGGCGTCCTTCGAGCTGATGTCGGAGGCGACGATCCCGCCCCGGCCGAACTGGAAGGAACCGGTGCGCCGCAGGTAAGGTTTACCCTCACCATCTTCGATCATGGTGGTCCGGTCGGTGAACTTCACTCCCTTGCCCGCGACGAACTGGCTCTTCAACGCCTTGACCGGGTCGGCGGGGGCGACCTGGGCCTGGGCCGGTGCCCCGGTCACGAGCGCGACAGCCGTGGCCGCGGAAATGCTCACGATCATTCGCTTCATAGAGGTTCCTTGATAGTCCGGGACAGAAAGGGCAATCCTTCCCGATCTTGATCACGGACGTGTCTCACCCCTCTTCTGGCGGCATAGCCCAGCACCAGGAACACCGCTCGTTTCACGGATGCGGCCGTAGCCGGTGCAGCGCCTCGACCTGCTCCTAAGACGGCATATGGCCGGTGACCGGTTCGCCCCGGGCCACCCCAGTGCCGTGGTGACGGCCGCGCGCAACGTCGCCCGAAACAGCGGCGACCCCTGACCGACGCAGCGCGGTCGGCGCGGTCGCTCCTCATGCTGTGGCCGCCGGTCCGGGGGGCTCGGGTGGCGGCCGCGTCGCGCCGCATCCGTAGTAAGCGCGGCCGCGGTGGTCACGCGGGTAGTGGGCCCGGTTCGCGGGCGAGGGTGCGCCGGACAGGATCAGGCGGCCCTGGCCGGCGATCGCGGTATCGCGGTGGCGTTTGCCGGGGGTGCGCGTCCACTCCTGCTCATCCGGCCACCAGGCATAAGCGTCACGGCAGACGAGGGTGATCAACACCGGGCTTACCCGTGCTCGTCCGTCTGGGGGGCGGCGTAGACCTGGCGCCAGTGCTCGGCCGAGCGGATCAGGTCTTCTCCGACGCGGGTGAGGAACTGGCTCATGTTCTCCAGCCGGACGCCGGCGGAGGTCGTCGGGCCGAGGGTGCGGGCGCTTTGCCGGGCGGTGTCGGCGAGCAGGGCGTTGGCGCGGGCGCTGGCCATCATGGCCTGGTACCAGACGTTGTCGTCGATGACGTACCGCTCGGCCCTGCGCCGGGAGTCGCGTTCGCGCCGGATGAGTTCCTGGGCCTCGAGGTAGCCGACCGCTTTGGAGATCGAGGCGGGGCTGACCTGAAGGCGCTGGACGAGTTCGGCGGAGGTGAGGCTGCCGCTGTCGGTGGTATACAGGGCCGCCAGCATTTTGGCCATCATCTGCGGAATCCCTCCCTGCACCAGCAGGCCGGTGAGCTGGTCGGCCACCTCGCGCACGGTTCGCGGGTCGCGTCCACCGGCGTCGGCATCACCGCGTACGGCCGCGGGAGTGGTGGTCCTGTGGTGGACGCGCCGGTCGGCGGCGCGCTGGGCTTGGTCGGCGTGGTAGGCGCCGGGACCGCCGTGGCGCATCACCTCACGCGTGACGGTCGAGGTGGGCCGTTTGAGGCGGCGGGCGATCTCTGCGTAGGTCAGCCCACCGGCCAGTCCATCGGCGATCTGACGGCGGTCCTGCTGGGTGAGCCTGTCTCCGGGCACGGCGTCCGCCTCCTGGTCACCCGGCCACCCGCGCGGCCAAGGGGATTCCGGTTAACGGACAGTGTGCATCCGGCAGCGACGACCTGCAACTCGCGACGGTCAGAGTTGCATTAATCGGCAACCTTCATGCAACGAACATAGGCGTCTGAGCTGCTAATACTCTGTTGCTTCACGTATTCATGATTGACGATCCAGCGTATGCAACGTAGCTTTTCCTTTGTCGCGAAGATCGATGACAGAGCGGGCGAGCAGTCCCGTCAGCCCCCGAAGGAGACTCCATATGAACACCCGGGCCATCACCCCCGCGAACCCGATCGTCCCCGGCCAGGCCGAGGTTCAGCGCCTGTTGGAGGCCGCCGTGATCGAGCAGGGCTACCCCGGTGCGATCACCGAGATCCGCAACGGCACACAGCGGTGGTTCGGCTCGGCGGGCGTGGCCGACACCGCCACCGGCCGGCCGCGCACGCCGCAGGAGCGGTTCCGCGTCGGCAGCATCACCAAGACCTTCACCGCCACCCTGGTCCTGCAGCTGGCCGCCGAGTACCGGCTGAGCCTGGACGACACGGTGGAGAAGTGGTTGCCCGGCCTGGTCCAGGGCAACGGCCACGACGGCGGCGAGGTCACCATCCGGCAGCTGCTCAACCACACCAGCGGCATCTTCGCCTACACCCTCGACGAGGGCATGCTCGAGCGCTACTGGACGCCCAAGCTGCTGGAGCACCGCTTCGACAAGCCGACCCCCGAGGACCTGGTGAAGATCGCCGTCTCCTACCCGGCCGACTTCCAGCCGGGCCAGGGCTGGGGCTACTCCAACACCAACTTCGTCCTCGCCGCCATGATCATCGAAAAGGCGGCCGGCATGTCGTACGCCGACGCCGTCGCCTACCGCATCGCCCGACCGCTCAAGCTGGCCGGCACCTACGCTCCCGGCGGCGAGACCGGCTTCCGCGGCCCCACACGAGCAGCTACTCCAAGCTCATGCTGCCCGACGCCGACGCCCCGGTTCACGATGTCACCGAGCTGAGCCCGTCGTACGCCTTCGGGGTCGGCGAGATCATCTCCACCGCCTCGGACCTCGGCACCTTCCTCAGCGCCCTGCTGAGCGGCCGGCTGTTGCCGCCCGTCCAGCAGAACGAGATGTTCACCATGACCCCGGTCCCCGACGGCAAGTGGCTGGACGGCTACAGCTACGGCCTGGGCATCTCCTCGGTCACCCTGCCCTGCGGCACCACCGTCTACGGCCACGGCGGCATGATCACGGGCACCTGGTCATACCTGTACGGCACGCGAGACGGCGAGCACATCGTCACCCAGAACGTCAACGGCGACTGGGGCATGCCGCCCGTGGGCCTGTTCATCGACGTCCTCGACGCGGCCTTCCGTCCCGCCGCCTGACCCGCGCCCCCTCGGCGACCTGCGATGCGGTGGCTACCGCCAACGGCTGTTCCGCTGTTCCTCAACCCCGGTTATATCCTCGCGGGAAATCGGTGCGGCTGACGGAGGGGCCGCGCAGGCTGGAGGCATGCTTCGACAAGCTGGCGGGATTCCAGCTGGGAAGCGTATCTCCGCCGTCAGTGAGGACCTGTCGTGCAAGCCATCACCGTTCAAGACCGCGCCGCCGGTCTGGCCGGGCTTTCCCTGACAGAAGAGCCGTACCCCCACGCCGCCGAGAACGACGTCATCGTGCGGGTGCATGCCGCGGGGTTCACCCCCGGAGAGCTCGACTGGCCGGGAACGTGGTCCGATCGCGCGGGCCGCGACCGGACGCCGAGTGTGCCCGGGCATGAGCTGTCGGGTGTCGTCGTCGAGTTGGGGTACGGAACCACCGGCCTGACCGTCGGCCAGAGGGTGTTCGGGCTGACCGACTGGACCCGCAACGGCTCGCTGGCCGAGTACACGGCGGTGGAGGCCCGCAACCTCGCGCCGCTGCCGGCCGACGTCGACCACACCGTGGCCGCCGCACTGCCGATCTCAGGGCTGACCGCGTGGCAGGGCCTGTTCGACCACGGCCACCTCGCCGCCGGCCAGACCGTCCTGATCCACGGCGCCGCGGGCGGTGTCGGTTCCATCGCGGTGCAGCTCGCGCGCGAGGCGGGAGCCCGAGTGATCGGCACCGGCAGGGCCGACGACAGGGACACGGCACTCGGTCTCGGCGTGGACGCCTTCCTGGACCTGCAGGCCGATCCCCTGGAAGACGTCGGTCAGGTCGACATGGTGTTCGACGTCATCGGCGGCGACATTCTGGACCGCTCGGCCGCGCTGGTGCGCGCCGGCGGCACGCTCGTCACCATCGCCTCGCCACCCACGGTCCGGCCCCGAGACGGACAGGCGATCTTCTTCGTCGTCGAACCTGATCGCGCCCGGCTCGCGGACCTGGCCCGGCGGCTCCGGGACGGACGGCTGCGCCCGATCGTCGGGGCCGTGCGAACGCTCGCCGAGGCGCCCTCCGCGTTCGCGCCCGCCCAGCGCACCCCCGGCAAGACGATCATCCGGGTCACGGAAGGCGGATAGCCGGCTACGCGCGCGGACGGCGGGGCGAAGGTGGAGTCGCCCCGGTTCGGTAGACACGTCAGTGCTTTCGGCTACGCGGCGGCATGGTCGTCTCCTCGGACAGTCTTGAGGGTTTGGCGTCGCTCGTATTCGGCAGGGCCGAGCCGTCCGCCGGCGGAGTGACGGCGGCGTGGATTGCAGAACCCCCGAGGTAGCCGAAGATCGCCCGCCCGGCTTCTGACCCGGTATGCAAGGTCCAGCGGTCGATCAGCTCGCACTCCGGTGAGGCGAAGAGGCTCTCGGTGACGGGGCCTTGGAGACGATCTCGCGTTCGCGCCGGTGCGGAACGCCGCTGTAGACGACGTGCGGGCCGTCGCGGAGCACGACGGCCCGCCGCCGGTCGTCAGCGCTTCGTCAACGCGACTCGGGTGACACGTATTCGAAGGTCGGCCCGGCCGTGGCACCGTCCTCGTCGGGCGTTCGCATCAGGGCCTGAGCTTGGGCCTTGAGCGCGTACATGGCGCGCGTGGCGTCCGCGAGCAGTTTCGGGTTGCCGTTGAACGCATCCTGCAGCAGCTGCAGGAGGTCGCGGTAGGTGTGGTTGAACTCCTCCTGCGCCGTGCGGATCGCGCTGCCCGGGGCATGGTCGGCCAGCCTCGGGTTGTGCCGCATCGGCCGTACGCCGGCCCAGTCCACGGAGATCGTCTCGCCGGTGGGCCCGGACTGCGGGGTGTCGCCGCGCCGGTAGCGCCGGCCGGCCTTGAGCTCCTGGAACCGGTAGTAGTGCCCGACCTCGTCCCGCTCGGGGTAGAAGACGTCCTGATCACCGTCCCAGACCTCACCGCGGGAGGTGCCCTCGCCCTGCTCGACGATCTCCTGCAGCGCCGCCAGCGCGGAGTCCAGACCGTCGACGGCGACCAGCCGCCCGGCGGTGTGCCGGAAGTGGCCGGCGCTCACCTGGCGGGCCGGATCGCCGCTGAAGACCGCCCGCTCGCCGAACCGGTCGCACAGGTGACGCAGTCCTTGTTCGATCGCGGCGTAGAACTGCCCGATCGTCTCATAGTCGTCGCCCTCCGCCGCGGCGCCGGGCGGTGCCGGCCGTTCGAGACGCAGGAACATCTCCAACGCCTCGGCACCGAAGGGAAGCAGCGACAACTCCAGGGACCGGTCGCCGTGCGGCAGGGGCCGGGGGTGCGGCGGCAGCAGCTCCGGCGTGTCCAGCCGCGGTCGGCCACCGACGGCGTTGAGCAGATTGGCGGCCAACACGAGGTGCAGCATCTCCTCGACGAAGACGCTGCCCACCACCTCGACGGCTTCCGGGCTGCGCTCCGGGTCGAGCGAGTACAGCGCGCACAGGTACGGCGGCAAGGTCGCGTGTTCCAGCTCGATCGCCCACTGCAGATGCTCACGAAGGCTGTCGAGCGTGTCGATCCGTGCCGATGAGGCGGCAGCGGCGGGCTTTTGCGGTTGTGAGTGTTTCATCGGTGTCATACCTCGGTTTGTCGGAAGGGGCGCCCCTCTGGCGCCCCCAGAGGGGCACCGGAGGGGCTTTGGAGTGTCACGCAACGTGATCGCCGGGCCGGAAGCCGCCCCCGGCGCCTGGACCGCGTCGAGCAGGCCCCGCGGGCCGATTTCCTCGCGCTCGACGTCCGTCGGACCGAACAGCCGGCTCCGGTGCCCACGTCCAGCGATCTCGGGCCGGCCGACAGCTCGCGCGTCTCGGCCGGCCAGGCCAGTGCGGCCGGACCCACGCCGCCGCGGCGAGTGGCCGGTATGGCGTCGCTGCCCGAGGTGCTCGAGGTGCTCGACGGCGGCGTCAGCGTCGGCGGTCCGACCGGCGACATCATCGAACTCGGCGATCAACGCCGATGCGGTCACAGCGGAACTCCGTGAAGGCCCTTGCGGTGTCCGCCACTCCCCTGTGGCCGTCATGCCGCGATGGTTCGGCCGCACTCAGGACGGGCGAGGGGCGCGGCGGTCCTTACGCTGGGCGAGTTCTTCGTCGTCGACCAGGGTGAGCATCGGCCGGCCGGGTTCGCACAGCATCGTGACGGTGAAACGGAGCCGGACGTCGTCGCGGTTGTTGCCGTCCTGGTAGTGGATGACGTCGCCGCCCGGTTCCCAGAACGCCTCTCCCGCGCGCACGACCCGCTCCGGCTCGCCTTCCACCTCCAGCAGCATGGTGAGCGCCGTCTGCCACGCGGTCGATCTCAACGTGGGCATGGAACCACCTTTCGTCGATCACTTTCCGGTGGCGGTCCGGTCGAGCCAGTCGCGGTAGTGGATCTGGCCCAGGGAAGCGCCGTCATCGGGCACCAGCGTGCGCTCGCTCGGCACGCTGCCGAAGTAGTGCGCCCGCGGGTCGGTGACCACCTCGCGCGGGTCGCCCCAGGCGGCCAAAGCCTTCCGGAAGAACTCGTCCATCCGGAACCGTTCGGGCCCGCCGACTTCCACCCTGCCATTCAGCGGTGATCCCACCGCGACCCGGCCGACCGCCTGGGCGACGTCGTCGCCCGCCATGGGCTGGAAGAGCACGGGCGCCATCCGCACCTGGTCGCCGTCCGTGGCCTCGTCGGCGATGCGCCGGACGAACTCGAAGAACTGGGTGGCGTGCACGAGCGAGTACGGGGTCGACGACTCCGCGATCAACTTCTCCTGAGCGATCTTCGCCCGGAAGTAGGGGTTCCCGGGCGGCCGTTCGGTCCCCACCACCGACAGCGCGACGTGGTGGCCGACGCCGGCCTCCGCCTCCGCGGCGAGCAGGTTGCGGGTGGAGGTCGTGAAGAACTCCATTACCGCGGCCTCCTCGAAGGAGGGAGAGTTCGACACGTCGATCACCACCTGCGCGCCCTTCAGCACCTCGGCCAGCCCTTCGCCGGTAAGCGTGTTGACGCCGGTGTTCGGCGCCGCCGCCACCGCCTCATGACCGTGCTCCCCCAACTTCGTCACGAGCTTCGACCCGATCAGGCCGGTGCCGCCCACTACCACGATCTTCATTGTGAACCTTCCTGTCCGCCGGGGCACTTGCCCGCCCTCGGTCTCCAGCTAAGACAGGACAGCCCTCCGGCCTGTGACAGATCCCGCGCAAAGTTTTTTACGGGCCTGGTGACCGCCATCACGCTCGCCCCTCCGGCCCGGCGGGCCGCAACGGCATCGGTCACCGACTTCGCCCACGGCGTCGCCGAGATCCAGCCGATGACCGGCCCGATGCCGGCCGCGGATGCCCATGAAGCCAATACGTGGCGGTTGTGGGTGTGGGGCCACCGGCGGTGCCGGTGCTTGAGCCATGTGACCAGCGCGTTGTGCGCGAGGGCACGCGGCCAATGCCGAGTCGGCCGCGCGCCCTCGCGGAAGCGGGGCGGCCAGGAGCGGGGGCGTCATGGCGTGCCGGCCACCGAACGGATCGCCGGCGGGGTCGGGCGGGTGCCGGGGCATGCGAAGTGCCGCCTCTCGATGGGCCCCGACAGGAACGCGGCCTGCCCGCGGAAGGCGACAACCCTCAGGGGGACACTCCGTAGCGGGTGGCGATCGCGGCGGCGCGGTTGCGCAGGGAATCGCGCAACCACTGCGGGGCCAGGGCTTCCGCGTTCGTGGCGAGCTGCCACAGCGCCCATTCGGCGTGTCTCGGATCTTGGAAGGTCACCTCCAGCCGCAGCCGGCCGTCCGAATCGGCTTCTTCGGCGCGGACGGCCAGCGCGGTGCCCACCAGGTCCTCCCGCCGTGCCGGGTCCACCCGTACCAGCACGGTGACCTGGTCGCCGCCGGCCCGAAACCGGGTGCTGCGTTCCTGCCAGGCCCGGTCCAGATCGACCCGGTCCGGTCGCTGTGCGGGTTCGGCGAGTTCCTTGGCGGCCAAGACCCGGGACAGCCGGTAGGTGCGGTCCGCGCCAGACCTCGTGGCCAGCAAGTAGCCCTGGTCGCGTACGGTGACCAGGCCGATCGGGTCCACCGTGCGCCACTTCGGGGTCTGGTCCACAGCCGCGTAGTGGATGCGCAGCTTGTGTCCGGCGAAAACCGCGCGCAGGACCTCGGCCACTACGGCGTCAGGCACCTCCTCCTCAGCGACCAGCCGACGCGAGAGGAGGTCGGTCTCCGGGTCGATGAGCAATCGCTCGGCCGCGCCGGCCGCGGTGTCCCGATAGCTTTCGGGTAGCGCGTCGACCACCTTGAGCATCGCCGAAGCGAGCGCCGAGCCGAGGCCGAACGCCTGCGCGCCGCGCCGCGATCCGGCGACCAGCAGGGCAAGGGCCTCGTCGTGGTTCAGTCCGGTGAGCTCGGTCCGGAAACCGGGCAACAACGCGAAACCGCCGTGCCGGCCACGTTCGGCGTAGACCGGGACGCCCGCCGCGGACAGCGCCTCGATGTCGCGCAGCACGGTGCGGGTGGACACCTCCAGCTCGCGGGCCAGCGCCGCCGCTGACAGCCGACCATGCTGCCGCAGCAGCAGCACCAGCGAGACCAACCGGTCGGCGCGCATACGAAAACTCTACAGAAATACACGACACAGGATGTCGTGATTTGCCGGGAGGCTAATCGACATCACGAAAAAGACGGTGGCTACCGAGCCGATCGACGTACGTGATGTCGACGAATCGAATGGAGCTGGTGTGGCAATGGAGCGAACGGCGGTCAACCCGTGGGCGTGGTCGGTGGAGATGGGGTACAACCAGGGTGAGATCGTCTCCGGGCACACCCGGACCCTGTACTGCGCCGGGCAGACCGCGATGAGCGGCGACGGCAAGCCCCAGCATGCCGATGACATGGCGGCGCAGTTGGCGCTGAGCCTCGACAACCTGGAGGCCGTACTCGGCGAGGCCGGCATGTCCCTCGCGAACCTCGTCCGGATCAACGTCTACACCACCGACGTCGATCGGCTCTTCGAGCACTACGGCGTGCTGGCGTCGCGGTTGGGCGCCGCCGGGGTGGCACCGTCCACCACGATGCTCGGGGTGGCACGGCTGGCGATCCCCGACCTGATGGTCGAGCTTGAGGGGACCGCCGTCGCCTGACGAGACCTCGCCGCCTCCGGCAGGGCTGCCGGAGGCGGCACGAGCAGCGGGGGCCGGACATGACGAGAGCGCCCGCCCCACGCAGAGGCGGACGCTCCCGGCGGCCGACGCCGAGGCCGGGCGGCTACAGGACGGTCACCGCGTGGCTTCGCCGTAGCCGCCAGCAGGTCATACCCGGGTGTGGAAGGCGCGGCGGTAGGCCGATGGGGAGGTCCGCATGGCGCGGCCGAAGTGGTGGCGGTAGGTGACCAGCGTGTCGAATCCGATGGCTTTGGCGATCTCCTCGATGGGTGTGCTGGTCGTCTCCAGCAGCACGAGGCTGGCCTGTACACGCTGGTCGATCAGCCATCGGATCGGGGTGGTGCCGGTGGAGCGCGCGAAGTGGCGCAGGTAGGTCCGCGTCGACATGTGCGCTTGCCGGGCCAGCGTCTCGACGGTGAGGGGGGCTGCCAGGTGCTCCAGCGCCCACGCCATGCTCTGGGCGACCCGGTCGTCATCGGGTGCGGTGCTCATGGGCGCTTCGATGAACTGGGCCTGCCCGCCGTCGCGATGGGGCTGGATCACCAGCCGCCGGGCCACCGCGTTGGCGATGGCGGCGCCGAAGTCCTGCCTGATGACGTGCAGGCACAGATCGAGACCGGCGGCGCTGCCGGCACTGGTGAGCACATTGTCGTCGTCGATGTAGAGCACGTTCGGATCGACCTGGACGGCAGGGTAGCGGCGGGACAGCAGCTCGGCGTAGCGCCAGTGGGTGGTGGCCCGGCGGCCGTCGAGCAGGCTCGCTTCCGCCAGGGCGAAGGCGCCGGAACAGATCGACATGATGCGGGCGCCACGCCGACGCGCCAGGCGCAGCGCCGCCACGAGGTCCGGTGAGGGGACGGCGGTGACGTCAGGCACGCCGGGCACGATCACCGTCTCCGCCGCGGCGAAATCCTCCAGGCCGTGCGGCGTGTACAGGTTCGCACCGCCGATGACACGGACCGGCCCGTCATGCTCCGCGCACACGGTGAGCCGGTACCAGGGAAGGTCGAACTCCGGCCGCGGCAGTCCGAACACCTCGGTGACGATGCCCATCTCGAACACCGACATGCCTTGGTAGGCGAGGACGGAAACCGTCGGCCCGCGCCGGACCGGCAGGGGAAGCATGGCGGGATCTTAGCGCAAGGCGTCAACAGCGCCGCTGGTGGCGATCGCCGCCGACGGGCAGGATCGTCGGCATGTCGAAAGTGCTCTCCATCCCGTCGGCCACGTCCGCCGAGGCCACCGCCCACTTCGCCGCGCGGCTGCGCCACGAGACCGATGTCAGTGATGTCCATGCCGACCTGGAGGCCCGGGTGCCGGGGCTGTTCGTGGTCGACTCCCGCAGCCTGGAGGCGTGGCAGCAGGGCCACCTGCCCGGCGCCCTCCACCTGCCCACCGGAGAGGTCGCGGCACGCGCGGCTGAGCTGATCCCCGCCGACACGGTCGTGGTGACGTACTGCTGGGGTCCCGGCTGCAACGGCGCGACCCGGGCCGCGCTGGAGTTCGCCAAGCTCGGATACCAGGTCAAGGAGATGATCGGCGGCTACGAGTACTGGGTGCGCGAGGGACTGCCGGTGCGGACCGGCGACGATCTGATCCGGCGCCCGGCCGACGACCTGACCGCGGTGAGCCTTGGGATCGTCTGCGGCTGCTGAAACCCCGGCCGGCCAGGCCCGTCACCCCCGATGGGCCAGGCCGGTGAGACTCCGGTGGAGCAGGACGGAAGTTGGAGCCGATTACTTCTGAGAACCGACATTCTCATAGGTAACGGGAAGGCAACTTCCCAGAACCTATGTTGCGCGCGGATTCGATGCCGGTGGATGCGCGCGGGTTCGCCGTCACTGGGTCGCGCGGACTTGAGGTCGGTGAGCACTGCCGGTCACCTCGGGTGGCCGGAGGCCGAATCGGGTCTGATGGCTCACATCCGACCCGCTCGGGCCTGGCCACCACGAGCGGCACCCCGGTGGACCTTCCCGGTCACGGCACTAGGACTTCCAGTCCGGGTGGCCCGGCATCGGCGGGGTCTCGGCGTTGTGGATCCAGCCGTTGATGTAGCCGGTCAGGTCCTTGCCGCTCACCCGGTTGGCGACCTCGATGTAGTCCCGGGTGCCGGCCGAGCGGCCGCGGAACTCGGCGAAGAAGGTCTTCTCGATCCGCCGGAAGGTGTCCTTGCCGACCATTTCCCTCAGGCCGAACAGCATCAGCAGGCCCCCGGTGTTGGTTCCGACCAGTACGTCCCGCGCGTGCTTCATCTTTCCCGGAGGGCCCGACTCGACGCGCTTCTCCCCGTCGAATTCGTAGCGGGCACGCAGCCCGCGCGAGGGGTCATCGAGGTCACGCCAGCCCTTCTCGACGGCGTAGAGGACCTGGTAGAACTCGGCATGGCCTTCGCTGATCCACATCTGGTTCCAGTCGCGCACCGAGACGGCGTCGCCGAAGTACTGGTGGGCCAGCTCGTGGACCATGGTGATCGCGTCGTTCTGGGTTTCCTCCTTGGTCACCCTGCCTCGCCGGTCGGCTCCGGTCAGGTTTTCCACGGCGTAGGTGGAGATGGTCGCGGTCTCCAGGGCGACGCCGTTGTAGTCGTCGGGCACGCCGAGCACGCCGTAGGTCTCGAAGGGGAAGGGGCCGACCTGCTTTTCCATCCACTTCATCTGCTCGGCGATGCCGTTGACGAGGGCGCGGGTCCTGGCGGCCTGCGCGGTGGCGACGTAGCTGCGCAGCGGCAGACCATGCGGTCCCTTACTTTCGACCAGGGTGAAGCGGCCGACGGCCGCCTGCGCGACGTGGGTCGGGATGGGGTCGCGGGTGGTGAAGACGGAGGTGACGCGGCCCGCCTTCTCGGTCCGCGCGCGGAGCGTTCCGCCGGCGACCGCCTGCAGGCCCTTCGGGGCGGTGATGCGGAAGGTGACCTTCGCCTTGTCGCTGGGATGATCATTGCTGGGGAAGAACAGGTGAGCCCGGTCCGGCTGTCCCATGACCGCGAAGCCGTCCTTCTTGTCGACCCAGGCGGTGCGGTGCGGTTTCTCGTCCTGGGGGAAGGCGGGTGACTGCGGGTTGGCGACGCGGTCTACCCGGTAGGAGACGTCCACGCGGAACGGCCGCCCTCCGGGCAGCGCCTTCTCCGGCGTGATCAGCAGTTTCTCCCCCGAGACGCGGAAGCCGGCGGGGCGGCCGTCCACGGCGACCCGGGAGATCCTCTCTACCGCCGCGTCCAGGCTGAAGCCGGACAGGGCGTGTGTCGCGGTGGCCTCGATCCTCACCGAGGCGTCCATTTTCGTGGTGCCGCTCCGGTAGTCGTAGCTCACGTCATAGGAGCGGACGTCGTAACCACCGTTGCCCAGGTACGCGAAGAGCGGGTCGCCCGCGCTGCGCGCGCCGGGCTTGGCGAGCACCGATGCCCCGGTCAACGCGCTCGCGCCACCGCATCCGGTCAGCACCATCATGGACGCCGCGACCGCGGCCAGTGCGCCAGGCATTCGAAAAGAGAACATGACGGTCATCTTGTGCGGATCGGGCATCAACCCTGCCGGCGCCGCGTATCCGTCGGCGCTCGGCCACGTATCGGCTGTGCATACAGCACCCCGTCAGGTCCTTTCTGATCGCCTTGCCCGCTTTCCTCCACACCAGGGCCGCACTCGCCGGGGCCGAGCTTCAATGAGTCGGAAGCCGGCCGGCGTGTTATCCGCGGTCATGACGGCATGCCGGTCGGATTGTCGGCAAGCACACAGGCGACGGGCGGGTCGAGCTCGAGGGTCTCGACCCGGAGACGGGTGAAGCCCGCCTGGGTGAGCATGTCCTGGAGCTCTCGGGCGGCTCGGGCCGTGGTGTCCCGGGTGGCACCGGGGCAGCGGGGCTGGCTGACAAGCGCGATGCGTCCTGCGGGGCGAAGCAGGCGGCGTAGCTCGCGAAGCCGCTCCACCGGGTCGGGCCAAAACCCCGCGGAGTTGACGGCGAGGACGGCATCGAGCGGATCGCCGAAGCTCGGCAACCGCTTCACGCAGGCGTGCGTGAGGTGCACGCGGTGGGCGCGGACGGCGGCGGCGTTGCGACGGGTGGCCTGGCGGACCATGGCCTGGGAGTGGTCGACGCCGAAGACGTGGCCCCGGGTGGCGCGGACGGCGAGCTCGGCGATGGCGACGCCGGGGCCGAAGCCGATCTCGAGCACCCGGTCGGCGGGCTGCACGTCCAGCAACGACACCGCCCAGATGTTGCGCTGCCGGTTGGAGCGGCGATGAGCGAAGATCCAGCCGACCGCCCACCCGACGATGCCCCGGGGGTGGTGCGCCTGGCGCACCAGTTTTCTGAGCGCGCGCTGCCTGAGAGACGTACCTGCTGTTCGCATGATCGCCAGTCAACGGCTTCAAGTATGCTTGAAGTCAAATGGACGAGCAGTTGACGATCGGCGAGCTGGCGAGCCGCACCGGTGTCGCCACCTCCGCTCTGCGCTACTGGGAGGAGCTCGGCCTGCTCCCGGCACCGACCCGGGTCTCAGGCCAGCGGCGTTATCCGCCATCGGCGGTCGAGCTGGTCGGTGTGGTGTTGTTGCTGCGAGATGTCGGTTTCACCTTGCGAGAGGTCAAAGCGTTCATCGCGTCTCGTTCGCCGGCCGGCGACGGCTGGCGGGAGCTGTGCCAACGCAAGCTCACCGAGCTGGACCAACGGATCGCCCAGGCTCAGGCGGCACGCACCGCCATCGCCCATGGCCTGGCCTGCCCGCACCAGGACCTCTTCGAGTGCTCCAACTTCGCCGATGTGATCACGGCACGCCTGACGGGATCTTCTCTCGAAGAGGCTCATTCGCACTGACCTCGCTGCCGGGACAGGGGGCCGTCCGGTGCCGACGTCACGTTGGTATTCCGCCCCCCGTTCGCCTCAGGTGTCATCACTGCCCGGTTCGGAAGGTGAGGGCCCGTCGGAGGCGGCCAGTGGTGCGAACAGTGCCTGGACGGTTTCGATGGCCAGGTCGCGCAGCCAGGTGTGGGCGCGGTCGTCGTCGTAGCGCTGGTGCCACAGCAGGTACAGCGGGATGGCGGGCATCTGGAGTGGCAGGGGCAGTGTGATCAGGCCAAGCTGGTCCCGGGCCGCACGGGTGACCGCGTCGGGAAGGGTGAGCACCAGGTTGGTGTCGGGGGCGAGTCGCAGCGCGAAGGCGACGGTGGGTCCGGCGGCCACGACGCGGCGTTCGTGCCCGTACGTGGCCAGGGCGTCGTCGATCGGGTCGCGCAGGCGTCCGCGCCGCGAGACGGTGAGGTGTTCGGCGGCCGCGTAGCGCTCGAGGCTCAGCGGGCCTTCGGTGAGTGGGTGGCCTGGTCGGACGGCGACAACGAGCTGATCGCTGCCGACGAGGCGGTGGCGGATGTCGGGGAGCGTCGGCCGGCTGGAGCTGGATTCGAGGTCGACCTCACCCCGTCGTAGCTCGGGGGTGTCCGTGCCGGATTCGGCGGGCAGGCGCAGTTGGACGCCGGGGGCCTGGCGGTGGACGGCGGCGATCAGGGCCGTGCCGCAGGCGGCGGTCAGGGCGTCGTGCCAGCGCACGGTGAACACCCGCTCCAGAGCCGCCAGATCGAGTTCCTGCCGCGCGGACAGAAGTTGGTGGGCCTGCTGCACGAGGGCGTGGACCTGAACCCGGAGGGCCAGCGCGCGGGGGGTGGGGACCATGCTGCGGCCGGTGCGGACCAGGATCTGGTCACCGGTGACCTTGCGGATGCGGCCCAGGGAGCGGCTCATCGCCGGTGCGGTGACGTGGAGGCGGGCCGCGGCGCCGGCGACACTGCCCTCTTCGAGCAACGCGTCCAGAGCCGTGAGCAGGTTCAGGTCCAATTGCATATGAGTAACTCTACAAGTGAAAAGCATGCACTTGTTGTTAATCACCGAGCGGCCTACCTTCGAAGCGCGGGCGCGAGACGGACCGCCCCGCAGCGACCGGACCCCGAGGAGCTCACCATGAGTACAGCCATGCCTTTCGACGCCGACGCGACGCTCATGTCCGATGTGACGGCCGCGGTGAAGACCGCCGGCCTCACTCTGCGCGACCGCTACACCCCGCACGCCCGAGGCGTGAGCCTGAACGAGGTCGTCTATGAGATCCACGCCAACGACGACGCGGTGCTGGACGTGCTGCGGGAACCGCTGCTGCGGGCCCGGCGTGGATCGCAGTGGGCCGAGGACGAACTGGCCGGTGGCGCGCTCCCGCCCGGGGAGTGGTGGATCGTCGACCCCGCCGAGGGCAACATCAACCACGTCCACGCCATGCCGGACTGGGCCGTCACCGCTACCCTGGTCCGCGACAACCTGCCGGTACTCACCGTCATCCACCTGCCGTTGACCGGCGACACCTACACCGCCGTGGCCGGCGGCGGCGCCCGCCTCAACGACCGGCCCCTGAAGGTGTCCGCCAAGACCGACCTGGGCGCCGCGCTCGTCGGCACCGGTCAGGCCAAGCCTGGCGAGGACAAGCACACCTTCCGGCGGATCGGCGAGTCGGTCACCGCCATGCTCGCCGGCACACTCGTCGTGCGCGTGTCCGTTCCCGCCACGTTGCAGCTCATCCACGTCGCCGGCGGACGCATGGACGCGTTCTGGCAGTTCTCCGACGTCCGCTCCGGTCTGGTCGCCGGTGCCTTGCTGGTCTCCGAGGCCGGAGGCGCCGTCACCGACCTGGCGGGCGAGCCCTGGAGCACGGGCAGCCGAGACCTCCTGGCCGCCGCCCCCGGCGTCCACGCCGCCGCCCTCGAGGTCCTGTCGCCGATCACCTGACCGCGAGGCGCCCCCTCCCCCGTTCCTCCCGCCCGACACCGCAAGGAGCACCATCTCATGACCAGCATCGGCATCCTGGGCGCCGGCCGCGTCGGCGCCAACCTCGCCGGCAGGCTCGCCGCGGCCGGACACCACGTCATCCTCGGCCGCCGGAGCCCGAAGGAGCGGGCCGCGGCGCCCACCGAAGACATCGACCCCCGCATCTCCTTCTCCGACCAGCGCACCACCACCCGCACCGCGGACATCGTGATCAACGCGACGCCTGGCGACAGCGCCCTGGAGCGCCTCACCGACCTACGCACCGAACTCGCCGGAAAGATCCTCATCGACGTCTCCAACGCCACCCGCGGCGCCGACGGCCTGCCCGGCGATCTGTGCTACCCCGGTACCAGCCTCGCCGAGCAACTCCAGGCCGCCCTCCCCGACACCCGTGTGGTCAAGACTCTCAACACCATGTTGTTCATGGTCATGACCGCCCCCGAAATCCTGGCCACCCCGCCGACCGTCTATGTCTCGGGCAACGACGAGCACGCGAAGAAGACCGTCACCGGCCTGCTCGGCGACCTGGGCTGGCAGCCCGCGTGGATCGAGGACCTCGGGGACATCACCACGGCCCGCGCCACCGAGGCCATGATCCTGGTCGTGCCCCACATCCTGCGCCGGCACGGCTTCGAGCCCTTCGCCGTCTCCCTCGCCCGCTGACCCCGCCGGGGCCGCGCCGCGAAGCGGGAGCCGGCCCCGTATGAGAAAGCCGCCCGCGCCTTCGCCCGGTTCGCCCAGGCGGTTTCGCTCGGATCGGTCACGCGGCCACAGGTCCGGCCACCGGCGACCGCCGCGTCGACTCCTGTGAGCTCACGACCACTCCCGGTGCGGCCGCCGATGCCTTACGGATATCTTCTGGGCGCGGGACCACACCGCGCGGCCACACCCGGCTCGCCCGCACACCTCGCGCATGCGCGCGCGGAGATGTACCGAAGCCTGGAGAGGATCTCGCTCAGGTGGCACGGGATACGGATGGCGAGGTCCGGGGAAAAGGCTCGGGCGAGGGCGTCTTCAGGAAATGACGCGTCGCCGTCATCGTGCCGATCGACCTCGCCCCGTCACGTGTGTCCATGGGGAAGCCCGCCGCCTGGTCGATCCGCCGGAGCGACCTTTCGCGTGGCGGTGAGGTATATGACCGCGGCCGTGAAGGCGAGCAGGGCGGTCCAGTCGTTGAGGCGCAGACCGAGGATGTGGTGGGTGGGGTCGATGCGGAGCCACTCGATCCAGGCGCGACCGGCGGTGTAGGCGGCGGCGTAGAGCGCGAATGTCCGGCCACGGTCGAGCCGGAACCGCCGTTCGGCCCAGATGACGAACCCGGCCACGCCCAGGTTCCACAGCGACTCGTAGAGGAAGGTCGGATGGTAGGTGGCAGTGGATTCCAAACCGGGTGGCCGATGGGCGGGGTCGATTTCCAGCGCCCAGGGCAGGGTCGTCGGCCTGCCGTACAGCTCCTGGTTGAACCAGTTGCCCCAGCGGGCGATCGCCTGCCCGAGCGCGATCCCGGGCGCGACGGCGTCGGCGAAGTCGCGCAGCGCGATGCCGCTCCGGCGGCAGGCCAGCCACGCGCCCACCGCGCCGCCCGCGACGGCGCCCCAGATGCTGATCCCGCCCTCCCAGATCGCGAACGCGCGCAGCGGGTCGTCGCCGGGGCCGAAGTACTGCTGCCAGTCGGTGGCCACGTGGTAGAGCCGGGCACCGACCAGGCCGAACGGCACGGCCCAGGCGGCGATGTCCCCGACCGCGCCAGGCTCGCCGCCGCGAGCGACCCAGCGGCGCCGGGTCACCCAGATGCCGACGAGGACGGCGAGCAGCATCAGCAGGGAGTAGGCGCGGATCGGGAGCGGGCCGAGATGCCAGACGGCTTGGGTCGGGCTGGGGATGGCGGTCACGCCGTCGAGTCTGGTTCCGGTACGGCGGCGCCCGCATCGAGCGGAGTGCTGATTACGTGATCAGTCGACTGGTTGATGCCGAACGGACGGGTGGTTGATTATCGTCGGCGGTGTGGAGTCCTGGGAGCGGTCGCAGCGCCGGTGGCAGCACGCCTTCTTCGCCTCATGGCTGGTGCTGACCTCGGCCGGCCCCCTGAAGGAGGCGGGCCAGGTGCTGCCGGTCGTGCTGGTGGCCGGGCTGGCCGCTTGGTACGCGGTGTGGTTCGTGCTGCGCACGCCGCCCCCGGATGGCGTGCCCGTGCCGTACACGCTCGGCGGCGGGTTGCTCTGGCTGGGGCTGTTCGCCATCGATTCCTCCTTCCTGGTGGTCGTGCTGAGCGTGCTCGTGCCGTACTGCATGGACGCCGTGCGGGTCGGGCTGGTCGCGGTGGTGTCGTGTGCCGGGGGCTGGCTGTGGCATCGTTTCCACGCGACCGGGTCGATCACCTGGGCCGAGATCGTCATCGCCGCGTTGATCGCGATCAGCACGGCCACCGCGGTCGGGTACTTCAGCTCGGTGTCGCGGCAGAGCGCCGAGCGCAAGCGGCTCCTCGACCGGCTGCAGGTCGCGCAGGAGGCGCGGGCGGCGGCCGAACGGCAGGCGGGCGTGGCGGCCGAGCGGCAGCGGCTGGCCCGCGACATCCACGACAGCCTGACCCAGGGGTTCGCCAGCGTGGCGATGTTGCTGGAGGCGGCCCAGGCGACCCTGCCGGACAACAAGCACCTGACCCAGGCGCTGCGGGCGGCACGGGAGAACCTGGCCGAAAGCCGCCGGGTGGTGAGAGCGCTGCGCCCCGGCCAACTCGACGAGTGCGGCCTGCCGGAGGCCCTGCAGTGGCTGTCCGGCCGGCTGTCGGATGAGACCGGCATCCACGCGCACACCGTGATCACCGGGAAGCTCAGGCCGCTCGAAGCCCAGGTTCAGGCAGAGCTGCTGCGCGTGGCGCAGGAGGCGGTCGCCAACGTTCGCCGCCATGCCCGCGCCGAGCGGGTCACGCTGACCCTGTCGTATATGGAGGACCTGGTCGTGCTCGATGTCCACGACGACGGCGACGGTTTCGATCCCGGGCGGGCCGCCTTCGGACACGGCCTTTCGATCATGCGGGAGAGGATGGAGCAGCTCGGCGGCACGCTGCTCGTGGAAAGTACCCCGGGTGCGGGCGCCACGGTGGCGGCCAGCCTTCCGGTGGTGGCGCTGAGCGGGGCACGATGACCGTCCGGGTCCTGATCGCCGACGACCATCCGGTGGTCCGCGACGGCATCCGGGCGATGCTGGGCACCCAGGACGATCTGGAGGTGGTCGGCGAAGCGGTCTCCGGCGCGGACGCGGTACGGCTGGCGCGCGACCTGCGGCCCGACGTCACCCTGATGGACCTGCAGCTGCCCGAGATCGACGGCGCGACGGCGATCGGCCGGATCCGCGAACACGACCCGGGCGCCAAGGTGATCGTCTTGACCACTTACGACACCGATGGCGACATCTCACGCGCCATCGACGCGGGAGCCATCGGCTACCTGCTCAAGGACACCGGCCGTGAGCAGCTGTTCGACGCGATCCGGGCGGCGGCGCGAGGGGAGAGCGCCCTGTCGCCGGCGATCGCGACCCGGGTGTTGTCGTGGGCGCGGGCCAATGCCCCCGATGCCCTCAGCGGCCGGGAGGTCGAGGTCCTCGGCGCGGTCGCCCAGGGGATGAGCAACAAGGCCATCGCCGCCCACCTGTGCATCAGCGAGGCCACGGTCAAGACCCACCTGCTGCACATCTTCGCCAAGCTCGGCGTGGACGACCGTACCGCCGCCGTGACGGTCGCCGCTTCCCGTGGCATCATCCGGCTGGGCGGTTAGCTGCCCCAGCCGGGATCGGCGGTGAGCCGGCCGCGCAGCGGTCACCGGCGGCCCGCCCCGGGCCGCTGACGCCACGGGCTGTTCCGTCGTCGCAGGCAGCGGCCTCGAACACAGGCCAGATGACCCGACGGCGCTGACAGGCTCGCGAACGGTACCGGCGCCCGCCGCGACGTCGGTGTGGATCCTCGGGCGGCCTTTCACATACGGCCCAGCTTGCGGAAGGCGTTGAAGGTGAAATACGCCGTGGTGGCGGTGAGGATCATGCGGAGGACGTTGAGGATGTTCCATTGCCAGGCGGCGGCGTTCAGGTTCTCCGGGTGCGCGAAGGCGTCGGCACCGAACATCCGCGGGATGACCGCGGCGACGATGTAGGCGGTGAGCGCGGCCAGGACGAGCGCGGTGATGCCGGCTCGCCGGTAGTCGGCGGCCAGCGCGTCGTTCTCGTTGCGCCACCACAGGGCCCATACCAGCACGAGGGCGAGCATGGTGAGCGGCACGAAGTAGAGGGTGGGGCCGGTGACGGCGAAGAAGCCGTCGAGGCGGGCGAACTGGGCGGGGCTGTCGCCGACCCAGTTCGGCGAGAAGACGACGGCCTCGTAGAGGTTGCCGAACAGCCAGTAGGCGAGCCCGATGACGGCCGTCAGCGTCAGTCTCCGTTGAAGCGTGGGATTCATTCTCATTCCTTGGTCCGGGACTGGCGGCGAGCTTCGCAAGCAGTGGTGGAACGTGTCCTTTCCGTCGGTGGTCAGCCGCCGGGACGGGGTCTGGCGTCGTGGGCCAGCACGGCGAGCTGGGTGCGGTTGGCGAGCCCGAGCTTGGCCAGGGCGCTGGAGATGTGCGCCTTGACCGCGCCGACCGACAGGTGCAGGAGGGCGGCGATCTCGGCGTTCGAGGTGCCGTCGGCCACGGCGAGGGCCACCTGCCGCTCGCGTTCGGTCAGCCGGGCCAGCCCGTCGCGGGCCTGCCGGGCGCGCGGGTCCGCGCCGCCGGTCACGTGGGAGATCAGCGTGCGGGCGACGCCGGGTGACAGGACGGGCTCGCCCGCGGCGACCCGCCGCACGGCCTCGACGATCTGCTCGGGCGGGGTGTGCTTGACCAGGAACCCGGACGCTCCCGCGCGCAGCGCCTCGATCACCGTCGTGTCCGTCTCGAACGTGGTCAGCACGATCACTCGCGGCCTGCGCCCCGAGCGCGCGGCCAGCGCCCTCGTCGCGGAGATGCCGTCCAGGTACGGCATGCGGATGTCCATGAGCACCACGTCGGGACGCAGCCGTTCGACCGCGCCCGGCACGTCGGCCCCGTCGGCCGCCTCCCCGACGACCTCGACGTCGGGCGCGCCGCGCAGCATCAGCCGCAGCCCGGCGCACACCAGCGGGTCGTCGTCGACGAGCAGCACCCGGATCGGCTCACCCGCGTCGGGGATCATGTCTGCCACGGTAACCGCGCCGTCAGCACGAACATGCCGTCGCCGGCCCCGTGGTCGAGCCGGCCGCCGTCCAGCGCGGCCCGCTCGGCCAGTCCGAGCAGCCCGTTGCCCGTGCCGGGCGGACGGGCGGCGTCGCAGGGGTTGGTGACGGTCACGACGAGCTCGCCGCCCGGCGTGCCCCGCACGTTCACCGTCACCGGGGCTCCCGGCGCGTGTTTGCGGGCGTTCGTCAGCCCCTCCTGAACCGTCCGGTAGGCGGTGCGCTGCACGTGCGGCCGGATCGTGTCCGCCCGCCCGGCCATGTCGCCGTCCACGGTCAGCGCCACCCGCTGCCCGGCCTCCCCCGCCTCGGCGGCCAGCCTCGGTAGGTCGCCGAGACCGGGCTGGGGCGGAGCACCGGACGGCTCGCCGGTCCGCAGGACCGACAGCACGTCGCGCAGCTCTTCCAGCGCCAGCCGGGCGTTGTCCTGGATGACCTCGACGGCCCCGCCCACCTCGGAGGCGTCCAGCGGCGGCCCGGTGCCGGCCGCCGCCCGCGCCGTGCGGTAGGCCAGCGCGCCCGCGTGCACGCTCAGCAGCGATACCCGGTGGGCCAGCACGTCGTGCATCTCGCGGGCCAGCCGCTCGCGTTCGGCCCTGCGGGCCTCCTCCAGCCGGACGCGGTGCTCGCGCGCCGCCACGCCGGCCTCCCGCCGCAGGCTGACGACCAGCAGCCGGCGCGCGCGTACCACCATCCCGAGGCAGAACGGCCCGCAGTACGCCAGCAGCAACGTCGCCGCAATCACCGGCCGGGCCACGCCGGGCGGCTCGGCGAACACCGCGTAGTAGCCGACCACCACCAGGTACGCGCACGTCACGAGCGCCGCCCGCGGCCACGGCCGGTGCGCCGCCATGGTGAGCCCCGCCACCATCGCCGCCCCCGTGGCCGAGGCCGAAAGCGCCAGACAAGGCACCATCGCCAGCCCCACCGCCATCGGCAGTCGCCGCCGCCACCACAGGGCCAGGCAGGCCACGCCCGCCACCCATGGGTTGACCGCGACGTGCCAGTCGGGCACGAACTCCGCGCCCGCCGGCGGATAGCCCCGGGCCTGCTCCACCGCCACGATCACGGCGAACGCGAACAGTCCCGCGTCGGCGGCCCAGTCACGGACCGTACGGCGGCCGGCGGGCCGGCCGTCGAACGCGGCGAGCTGGGCGGGAAGCAGCCAGCGCGGCACGACCGTCATGGGGCCGAGCCTACGTCGGCCCGCCTCCGGCGATCACTGGCCGATCGGCCACCACTCTGGTCGATCGGCCGGTGCCGGCGCCCGATCGGCTTTGCTGAGCTGGCGGGCACCGATAGGAGGAACCGATGCGTACACGTACGTTGTTGCTCTGCGGCGCGATTGGCGCGCCCCTGTTCGTGACCGTGCTGCTCGTCGAGGGCGCGCTGCGCCCGCATTACGACCCCGTCTACCACTCGGGCAGCCAGCTCAGCCTGGGCGGGCGCGGCTGGATCCAGATCGCGAGCTTCGTCGTGACCGGCCTGCTGATGGTCGCCTTCGCCGCCGGCGTCCGGCGCGCCCTGGGCTCGCGGGCGGTGGCGCTGCTGGTGGGCGTTTTCGGCGTGGGCCTGATCGTCGCCGGAATCTTCCCGATGGATCCCATGCAGGGCTATCCCCCCGGCGCTCCGCAGGGGATCCCGGGCGAGACGAGCTGGCATCACCAGGTGCACGACCTGGCGGCGTTACCGGTCTTCCTGGGCCTGCCGGGGGCCTGCGTGGTCGCGGCGTTCCGGCTGACCGGCTGGTGGCGGCCGTACTCGGTGGCCACGGGACTGGCGATGCTGGTGCTGTTCGTCGTCTACGGGCTGGCCTGGGAGCAGGACGCCGCCAACGCCGGCCTGATCCAGCGCGTTCTGATAGTGACGGGCTGGGCCTGGCTGACCCTGCTGGCCGTGCGTCTCCTCCGGAGGTCGACCGCGGCGAGGTGAATTTCTTGTGGCGGGCTGTTGACATTCCATCTGTGAGCGCTAACACTTTGCGGAAATACGGCAGAAACATGAATGCACCCCGATCGTCGGCCCTCCGCCGGGAATGAACCACTCGATTGCCAGGCTCGCGGGGTCGAGATGAACGCGGGAATGTTAGCGCTAACAGCTCGGCGTGCACCCATCGACGCGTCAAATGTCCCCAAGGCCTCGCCGTGACCCAAGATCATGTCTCTCGCAGGACACCGCTCGGGGTGAGTCCCTCTCCGTCGCCGGCGCTTGCCCGCCGTGCCGGAGCGCCACCGGGCCCGGGCCCCGCATCCGCGGCCGTACGAGACTCCCCCGGGCCGGCACCCGCCACCGCTCGCCGGGTCGCGGCCGTTGCGGCAGCGGACCGGTGCCGGTCGCGCGGCTCGGCACCTCGTCGCCCCCGCTCTCGGACAAACGGAGGTTGATCAGCACCCCATGAACCCACGCCACGTACTCGCAAGCCTGTGCCGCGCGGTCGCGGCCATCATCCTGCTGGCCGGCTCCATCGTCGCCCACACCGCGACACCGGCGCGGGCGGCTCCGGTGACCGTCACCAACGGCACCCAGTTCCGTGACACCGGCGGTAACGTGCTGCACGCCCATGGCGGCGGCGTGCTCAAGGTGGGCGCCTATTACTACTGGTTCGGGGAGAACCGCAATACCAACAACACCTTTCGCGCGGTCTCGGTCTACCGGTCCACCGACCTCGCGAACTGGGAGTTCCGCAACGACGTACTGACCCAGTCGTCGAACGCCGAGCTCTCCGTCGCGAACATCGAGCGGCCGAAGGTCATCTACAACAGCTCCACCGGCAGATACGTCATGTGGATGCACAAGGAGAACGGCACCAACTACAGCGAGGCGCGTGCCGCCGTCGCCTCCTCCGCGACCGTGGACGGCGACTACACCTACCACGGCAGCTTCCGCCCGCTGGGACAGCACATGTCGCGGGACATCACGCTCTACAACGACAACGGCACCGCCTATATGATCTCGGCGGCGGACGAGAACTACGACCTGCACATCTACCGGCTCACCTCGGACTACTTGAACGTCGGCACGCTGGTGGGCAACTTCTGGGACGGCAACCACCGCGAGGCACCGGCGATGTTCAAGCGGGGAAACACCTACTTCCTCCTGACGTCGGGGGCCACCGGATGGAACCCGAACCAGGCCCGGTACGCGACCGCGTCGAGCGTCTCCGGCCCCTGGACCGGATGGACCAACGTCGGCGACGGCACGACGTTCGGCTCCCAACCGGCGTACGTGCTGCCGATCCAGGGCTCCTCAACGACCGGTTACCTCTACATGGGAGACCGCTGGGCCGGCGCGTGGGGCGCTTCGGTGAACGAGTCCCAGTACGTCTGGCTGCCCATCACGTTCCCTTCCGCCACCAGCATGAGCCTGACCTGGTATCCGCAGGTCAGCATCGACACCGCCACCGGCGTCGTCTCCGGTGTCGGTTCGACGCCGTACCACCGGATCACCGCCCGTCACAGCGGCAAGGTGATGGACGTGGTCAGCGCCTCCACGGCCAACAACGCCGAGGTCAAGCAGCACCCGTGGAACGGCGGCGGCAACCAGAGATGGCACTTCCAGGACACCGGAGGCGGCTACTTCCGGCTGGTGAACCAGAACAGCGGCAAATGCCTCGACGTGGTCAGCGCCTCCACCGCCGACGGAGCGAACGTCATCCAGTACACCTGCGGCAACGGCACCAACCAGCAATGGCAGTGGGCCGCCACCGGCGACCATCACCAGCTCAAAGCCCGCCACAGCGGCAAATGCCTGGACGTCGCCAACGCCTCCACCGCCGACGGAGCCGACATCCAGCAGTACGCCTGCGGCAACGGCACCAACCAGCAATGGACCCGCACCCAGTCCTGAGCCCGGGGCCCCGCGTCAGCACCGGGGGCGGACGACGTGCCCGCACCGTCCGCCCCCGGCCCCTCCCCCTCCCGGGCCGGCAACCGCACGACGAGCGCCCGGCGGCGCCATCGTCGCGATCCACCCGGTGATACGTGATCGATGAACGGCCGAGCCGCCGCTGATACACCGCTTCGGCGGGGTTGACACGCAGGCCGCCCAAGGTGGCTGCCATGAGAGCCCTTCGTCGCTTCGCCGCCCTGGCCACCGGCATCGCCCTGCTGGGCCTGACCCTGATCCTGATCGGCCGGATCGCCGCCGTCCCCGGGGCGGCCGAGGGGTCGTTCCCCTGGCCGCGGGAGGGCCAGGCCGCCGTCGAGGTCGAGGGACGCGGCGTCCTCGGCGTCAAGGGCGCCCAGACGCCGGTGCCGATCGCGAGCCTCACCAAGGTGATGACCGCCTACGTGATCCTCAACGAGCATCCACTCAAGGGGAACCGGAGCGGCCCGCTCATCACGATCGACGCCCAGGCCGAGCGGGAGAGCGCCACCCTCGACGAGTCGACCGTCTACGTCGTTCAGGGCCGGACCTACACCCAGCGGCAGCTGCTGCAGCTCATGCTGATCCCCTCGGGCAACAACATCGCCCGGCTGCTGGCCCGCTGGGACGCGGGCAGCCAGGAGGCCTTCGTCAAGAAAATGAATCGGGCCGCCGCCGACCTGGGCATGGCCGACACCGTCTACACCGGTGCCAGCGGCTACGAGGACACCACCCGAAGCACCGCGGCCGACCAGCTCAAACTGGCCCGCGCGGCCATGGGGAACGCGGTGCTCCGCGCCATCGTCGCCACCAAGGAGACCACCGTTCCCGGCCTCCCCGGCAGGATCGTCAACACCAACACGCTGCTCGGCACCTCTGGCGTGATCGGCCTCAAGACCGGTTCCAGTACCGCCGCGGGGGGAAACCTGATGTGGGCGGCGCGCGGCGGGCAGCGCCTGATCCTCGGCGTCGTCCTCCACCAGCGTGCGGGCTCGCCGCCCGCGCAGGGACTGCGGGCCGCCCTCGACAGCAGCGAGCGACTCATCGCGGCGATCCAGCGGGACGTGCCAGGGCCCGCCGGTCGATGATCCGCCGGACGAACGAGCGCGGAGCGCCGCGTCGGGCCCTTCCCCCGGGCGCGACCGGCGACCCGACGCACCGTCAGGCGGGCAGGGTGACGGTGACGCTCGCGCCGCCGCCGGAAGGGGTGGCGAACCGGAGAGCGGCGCCGATGACGCGGGCGTGGCCGAGCGCGATGGTCAGGCCGAGCCCGTGCCCGTGACCGCGCTCGGCCCGTCCGGTGCGAAAGCGCTGCGCCTGCCCGTCACGCAGGTCCGCGAGGAGATCGGGCGGGAAGCCCGGCCCGTGGTCGCGGATGACGATCTCATGGGAGCGTACGGTGATCTGTACCGGGGCGGCGCCGTGCGCGTGGGCGTTGAGGACCAGGTTGGCGACGATCCGCTCCAGGCGGCGCGGGTCGGTGACGGCTGTCGCGTCGCCCTGCTCGCCGACGGTACGCAGGTCGGCGGGAACGCCGAGACGGTGCAGCGACTCGCGGACCAGGTCGGCCAGTGGCACCGGCTGCCGGTCGGGCTGCTCGCCTCCGGCGTCCAGGCGGGATATCTCCAGCAGGTCGTCGACCAGGCCGCGCAGGACGCCGATCCGGTCGCGGACCAGGTCGGTGGCCTGCCCTTCGGGCAGCAGCCGGCCGGCGGTCAGCAGTCCCATCAGCGGGGTACGCAGATCGTGTGCGACATCGGCCGTGAAGCGCTGCTCGGCCAGCAGCCGCCGCTGCAGGCTGGCGGCCATGGAGTTGAGCGCGGCACAGATGTCGGCGATCTCGTCCCGGCCGCCCGCGTCGGCGCGGGCGTCCAGGTCGCCGTCGGCGATCCGGCGGGCGGTGCGGGCGACACGCCGCAGCCGCCGGTTGGGGAGTTCGGCCGCCAGCACCGACAGCGGTACCACCCCGGCCAGGGCGAGCAGCGCCGCTTTGACCATGTTGCGGTCCAGCGCGTACAGGCCGCGCAGCTCCGAGCCCATCGAGATCTGGACGCGCACCACCCGGTGGCCGTCGCCGTACGGCCGGGCGGCCCACATCCACGGCTCGTCCCGGTGATCGAGTCCGTACCAGGTCGCCGGCCCGCCGGGCCGCAGCCGGGCGGCCAGGGCCGCGGGGAGCTCCCCGACGGACACCACGTCGCTGGGGTCCACCGACTGCTCGACGGCCTGCAGGGCCTGGTCCTCGCCGATGTCCAAAGATCGCTGCCAGGTCGCCTGGTGCACCAGGAGGCCGACCACGGCGGCGACGACGACGCAGGCGAGCGTGACGAGGGCGGCGATCTTCCATCGCAGCGAGGCCGGATTCATGTGACGCACAGCTTGTAGCCGAACCCTCGGACCGTCTCGATGCGATCGGCGCCGATCTTCTTGCGCAGGCGCTGTACGCACAGGTCCACCACGCGGCTGTCGCCGTCCCAGCCGTAGTCCCACACGGTGCGCAGCAGCGTCGCCCGCTCCAGCACGATGCCGGGGTGAACGGCGAACTCCAGCAGCAGCCGCAGCTCGGTCGGGGCCAGCTCGACGCGTTGCCCGGCCCGCCGTACCTCCAGCGCGCCGGTGTCGATGCTCAGCTCGCCGAAGGTGAGCACCGCGCTCGCGGCGGCCTGCCCGGTCGCGGGCCGGGCGACGGTGGCCCGGCGCAGCAGTGACCGGATCCTGGCCACCAGCACCGGCAGGTCGACCGGTTTGACCACATAGTCGTCGGCGCCGCCCTCCAACCCGGCGACGACGTCCAGGCCGTCACCCCGGGCCGACATCATGAGGATCGGCACCTGGCTGGTCTCCCGGATCCTGCGGCACACGCTGATGCCGTCCAGGCCGGGCAGCATCACATCCAGCAGGAGCAGGTCATGATCGCCCGCCTGGGCCGCCTCCAAGCCGGTCAGCCCGTCGGCGGCGGTGGTCACCTGGTAGCCGTAACGTTCCAGGGCCAGGCCGACCGACGTGCGGATCACCGTGTCATCTTCGACGAGCAGCAGGGATGTCATAAAAGTGCGCCATATCTAGCGAAGTGCATTGATCGGTTCCATGCGGGCGGCACGCAGAGCCGGATACAGGCCCGCGAGCAGCCCGACGACGGCACCCGCGACAGGTGCCATGACGGCCAACCGTACATCCAGAACCGGAGTCCACTGCTTGGCGGCACAGACCGCGACGATCACGACGACCCCCGTGGAGGCGCCGATGATGCCGCCGGTCAGCCCGGTGAGGGTGGATTCCAGCAGGAACTGCGCGGCGACGTGGCGCCGTTCGGCGCCCAGGGCACGGCGCAGGCCGATCTCGGCGATGCGCTCCATCACGGTCACCAGCGTGACGTTGGCGATGCCGACCGCGCCGACGATCAGGGAGACCAGCCCGAGGATCAGGAAGAGGGCGTTGACGTCGCCTTCCACCGCGTCGCGTGCCCTGGTGAGGCTGGGCGGCGATATGACCTGGAGAAGGCCCTCGTTGCCGGGGCTGAGCGCGGCCGGCGCCTGTTCGGCGATCAGTTCCGCGGCGCCGAGGCCGGTGTTGACCAGGACCCGGGTCACGACGCTCAGGCCGTAGCGCCTGCCGATGGCCGGTGGCAGCATGACGGCGCTCGCGAGGCTCTTCTCCCGTTTCAGGTCGCCGAGCACGCCGATCACGGTGTACGCCTGGATGCCGATGAAGATCGCGGGGGCCCTGTCCAGCCGGGTGACGCCCAGCAGCTCGGCCGCGTGCCGGCCCAGCACGACGACCTTGTCCCCGCGGGCGATGTGCCCCGCGTCGAAGTAGCGGCCCTCGATCATTCTGCCTTTGACCGCGGCGGGCAGGCCGGGGCCGCTGGCGACCACGGTGAGGGTCTGGTCGGTGAGCCGGGTGGGGTCCACGATGTCGTTGGAGCGGACGATGAGGTTGTCGCTCTGTTTCGACTCGGCGAGGGCCGCGGCCGAGACCACTCCGCGCAGCCGGGTCACCCGGCCGACGTCGGCCCAGCCGACCAGGGGGAACGGGTGCTCGGGGACCTCGACCGTGACGGAGGTGGCGGTCAGCTCGTCGAAGCGGCCGACGATCTGGTTGCCCGCCGTCGCGGCGACGCCCAGGGTGACCACGAGCGTGGTGATGCCCAGCACGGTGCCCAGCGTGGTCAGCGCTGAGCGCACCGGGCGGGCCAGCAGGCCGGCCATGGCCTCGTTCAGCAGGTCGCGCGGGTGCACGTCTACTCCTCCGTGAGAATGCCGTCGGTGATGCGCACCCGGCGCCCGGCCCGGTCGCTCACCTCGTACTCGTGGGTGATCACCACGATGGTCATGCCCTGGGCGCGCAGGTCGTCGAACAGGCCGAGCACGGCATCGGTGTTCTTGCTGTCGAGGTTGCCGGTGGGCTCGTCGCACAGCAGCAACGACGGTTCGCCCATCAGGGCACGGGCGATGGCGGCGCGCTGCCGCTCGCCGCCGGACATCCTGCCGGGCAAAAAGTCCACCCGGTGCGACAGCCCCACCTCCTCCAGAGCCCGCATCGCGCGCTCCCGCCGCCCCGCGCGCGGCCCCGCGCCGTAGACCTCGGCCAGCATGACGTTCTCCAGCACGCTGCGGTGCGGCAGCAGGTGGAAGGACTGGAAGACGAAACCGATACGGCCGCCGCGCAGCGTGGTCCTCGCGCCGTCCTTCATCGTGGTGGTCTCGATGCCGTCGAGCCGGTAGCCGCCGCTGGTCGGCCGGTCGAGCAGGCCGAGCATGTTGAGCAGGGTGGACTTGCCCGACCCCGACGGGCCGACTATGGCGACATAGTCCGATTTTTCAACTCTTAGGTTGATTGCGGAGAGCGCCCTGAAGGGAGGATCGGCGGGAAACTCCCTGGTCAGGTCGTTGAGCAGGATGACCGGCTCAGGCACTGTTGATCACCACCAGGTCGCCCGGCTTGAGGTCGCCGGTCACCTCCACGGCTCCGTCGGCGGCCAGGCCGGTGCGCACCACGACCTCCCTGGTCCGGTCGGAAGCGGTCTCCACCTGAACCCGGGCCTTGCCGTCCGCGGCGGTGACGACCGCCGCGGCGGGGACCACGAGCACCTCCTCGCCGGTGGCGCCGATGGTCACGCGGACGGTGACGGGGGCGCCGGCGAGCTTTCCGAGGCCCTTCATCGAGACAGGAGTGATCATTACCGGCACGGCGCCCCTCGTGTCGCGCCCGCCGAAAGAGGTCACCGTGCCGGGGACGGTCTTGCCGGCGTCGGTTTCGATGGTCGCGTCCAGGCCCGTCTTCAGCCGCTCGGCCTCGGCCGCGTCCACCGATCCCGAGACCACGAAGGTGGAGCCGGTCACCGTGGCGATCGGCTTGTCCACCGGCTCGCCCGCCTTGACGGTCACCTTGTGGAGGCGGGCCGGCAGCCTGGGCAGGAAGACGATCTCTCCCGGCGGGATCGTGGTGCCGTAGGTCCGGGAGAACTCGGCCAGCAGCGCCCGCGCCGCGGCCAGGTCACGCTGGGCGTTGGCCACCCTCAGCCTGGTGGGCGAGAGCTGCCTGGCCTGCCTGAGCGCCTGCTCGGCGGTGACGACGGCCTCCCGCGCCAGCCGGACGTTCTTTCCCAGCTCGGCCAGCCGCCTGTCCCGCGCGGTCCCGGCCTCCTCCAGCACCCGCCTCAGCGCCGACCGGGCGGCGGCCACATCCGCTCCGGCGTTGGCGACCCGGAGTTCGAGCAGGCGAATGTCGGCAGGCGGCCCGGCCGGCGCGCCGGGGCCGGAGCCGGGCGCGGGGGTGGGGACGGGCGCGGGAGTGGGGGTCGGCGTCGCGCCGGCCTGGGCGAGCTCCTGCTCGGCGGTCAGCAGTTTCTCCTCGGCCGCTCGTACGGCGGCCTCGGCGGCCTCGGCCCTGGTCTCGTCCTCGGTGGTGTGGTCCCGCGCCCGCGCGCTCTCCAGCGCCTGTCCGGCCTCCTTCAGGTCCCGCCGGGCGTTGGCGAGCCTGACCTTCAGCGGGAGCACGTCCATTCCCTGGTCAAGCGCCTTACGCTCGGTCGCGAGCACTTCCAGCGCGGCCCGCACGGCTCTGCGCAGGTCGTCGCGCTTCTGCCGCAGCTCCAGGGTGGGACGCTGCGCCTCGTAGCCCCGCCCGGCGTAGAGGCGCGACACCGCGGCGATGGTCACCTGGTCGAACACCCCGGTCACGGGCACGCGGTGACCGAGTTCGCGCAGCGCCCTCTGCAACTGCTCGACGTCGGCCCCCCTGGCGCCGGGGACGAGGCCGCGGTGCATCGGCACCCTGCCGGAGAAGACGAACACCGGGCGCCCGTTCACCTCCATCACCACCGCGCCCTCCGTGATCGTGCCCCGCCTGGGGGCACGGGTGGCCCGCTGGACGGCGTCACCGCCGCCCACCACCCCGGCCAGCGACACCGGGTACGGCGAGCCGTACTCCAGCGTGCCGCCGACCACGACGGTGCTGACCAGCTTGCGCCGCTCGACCGCGATGGTGACCAGCGACGGCTTGGGCGGCCTGCGCGCCGCGGCCTCGTCGGCCGGGGAGCGTAGCCGGGTGCTCACTCCCCAGCCGGCCCCCGCGACCACCAGGATCAGGGCCAGCGCGATCAGCAGCTTGCCCCGCGGGGTGCGCGTCACAGCTCCGAGAACCCGAACTTCACCCGGGCCTCGTTGGTGAGCCGGGTGCTCAGGGGAATGTAGGCGGCGTAGAAGTCCTTGCCGCAGTCCAGGTCGGCCAGCGCCGACCTGATCTCCTTGGCGAGGTACGGCCTGGCCGCCTCCGCCGTGACGGCACCCTTCTCGGCGAGACGTTCGGCCTGCTCGGTCCACACCCCGAAGCCGCGGGCGCTCAGTGCGAGCGGCGTGGCGGAGGTCACCCGCTCGCCCTTGGACCTCAGGCACTCGACGAAGGGCGCGGCGAGCTCCACGAGCCTGGAATCACCGTCGAGCTCCTTGTCGACGCGCTCGATCTCCTCGCTCATCTGCTCCTGATAGTCGGCGACCGAGGTGACCTTCAGACCGTCCACCCGCTGGAGGGCGGTGACCCGGCACTCGTTCATGGTCTTGGTGTAGGCCTGCCGCCTGCCGGCGGGGAGGCTGTCGATCGTCGCCCGGTTGGGATCGGGCTCCGGCTTTTCCACCTGGTCCGGGTAGACGTAGGCGGAGAAGACGCCGAAGCCGTGTTTGCCGCGGGCCTCCTTCATCGCCGCGTAGTCGCCGGTGCTCACGTCGGACCTTCTGGGCCGGCCGACCGAGGGGACGTAGCGGAACCCCTTCTGCTTCATGCAGGTGGCGATGACGTTCTCCCGCTCGCGGACCTTGTCCGTCGGGGCGCCTCCGCCGCCGGCCGCGGGGGGTGTGTTCCCCCCGCAGCCGGTCAGCACCGCCAGACCGAGCAGACCGCACATGACCACACGACGCATCAAGGACTCCCTCACGGTGGAACCGCGCCGCCCTCGCGACGCCGTGGCCACTCTGGAGACCGCTCCCCTCCGTTCCGCATTCGCCGGGTATCCGTGGGCGCTCGGCCGTGTATCCGTCAGGTGTCAGCGGCACGGACCGCCAGGTGGCGCCGGTGCCTGACGGGATCTTCCACGCCGGACGCCCGCGCCGGCCGGGGCCCGGGCGACGGTCCTTCCGGCGCGGCCCGGCTCACACCGGGTCGACGAAGAGCAGCGGCAGTTTCAGCCACATGTCGACGCTCACCTTGCCGCAGGCTCCCGGGCTGCACCAGGAGTCGCAGTTCACCCAGGCGCCGACCGTGACCACGTAGGGACGATCGGCCTGCATGAGGAAGCCGACTTTGAGGTCGGAGGGCGCGTATCCTCCGTCCCAGGTCTCGATGGGCGCCCCGCCGCTGATGCTCCCGTTGGAGATCTGCGTGGTGGCGAAGTCGATGACCGGGTTCCCGTCCTGCCAGACCCCCATCTCCAGCCCCCAGCGGAACCACGCCTCCCCGTCGCCCCAGAAGCTCGTCGGTCCCTCCAGCCGGGTCTGGTACTCGTACCTCAGGAAGGGCCGTACCTCGACGGTGGTGGCGGCCGGCGCCTGGAGCACGACGTTGAAGCCGTACGCCCCGTAGGCGTAGTCGGGCTCCCCGTCGATGGACTGCACCCTGCGCGCGTACTCGTCGGCCGGATCGTGGCCGTATGCGAGGGACCCCCACGTGCTGCCAGTGGTCCAGTATCCGTACGACTGCCCGGTGAAGATCTGCGTCTCCCCGCCCGGCACGATCTCCGCACCGAAAGGCGCGTTGAACGGCGACCGGGACGCGTGTCTCCTGTCCGGCGAGGAGACGGGGGCGTCCGGCTCCCGCGCGGCGAGGAGGCTTCGCGCGGCCTCCCGCCCGGCCTCGTCCTGGTTGACCAGCCGCTGAAGAATCTCCCCGATCGTCCTGCGCGCGGCCTTGCGCGCCACCGCCCGCTCCCGCTGGGCCCTCAGCCCGGCCTCGGCCAGGTCCTGCCGCGCCTGGATCGCCTTCCGCGTCTCGGCCTGGATGACCGCCTCGTCGTCGACGGCGACGATTCCCCGCCGTTTCCGCGCCTCCTTCATGTAGCCGCCCCTTCCCGTCGTCCGATGCCCGTTTCAAGGGCTCCAGCGTCGCCCCGGGGCACTCGGCCGCACATGAGTACATCCATACTCATTCGGCCAGGCACGCTCCGCGATGTTCCTTTTCTCCGGTGGCCCTTGTGGGGCCGGGAGGTCCTCGGGGCGCTCAGCAGAGCGCGATGCCATCCGGGCGGCCTCGCGGTGGCTCACGGTCACTTCCCTGACGATCTGGATCCGCACTGATCCAGGAAACAGGATCCAGCCGCAAGCCCGGATGAACCGCGTAATGTCCGGCCGATCGCGATGGCACGGAAACACCGGATGACATTTGACGAGGATCAAAAATCACTGGCGAAAACCACACGATCCACAGTATCCGAACAATCACCCCAAAAGTTCTTACGGACAACAAATAGCCCTCATTTCAGATATGCGGACCAAGGGAGCAGTTGTCCCTAGATCACATACGGTGGGAAAATTCAACAATTTGGACATATTTCCGCCGTTGACGAATCCGTTTAACCCTCCTTAACGAGGGTTATGCTTTTCAATGTCGATCATCGGGTAACTCCTGCTTGCCACAACTGTCGCGGATTAGGAAACCTGATTCCGTGGAATCATAGAAGACATGGAATGCAATGACCTCTAGTATCATAAGACGGACTTCAATTATTAATTCCGGCAAACGTGTCCGAAATTGGTCTGTTGCAACAACAGCACTCGGCGCCATTCTGACGCTTTCCTGCCAGACCCCCGCCAGCGCCGTGACCGATATCGACACCGCGGGAATCTCTCTCCTCAGCAGGGGGAACGCCGCCAACGAGAGAGCATCGCTTCCCGAGGCGGCCGGCAGATTCAACCATTCGCGTGTCCATGTGATGGGAGACGTCGCACGCAAGGACTACAAGTGCGGGAGGAAGTGCTGCTGCCGCGACGGCCGTGACGGCGAGGACGGGCTGCCGGGAATCAGGCTGCCCGGGCCCGCCGGCTCATCGGGTCGATCGGGTCCGCCGGGTCCGATGGGTCTGGTGGGTCCAGCGGGCGGTCCCTCCGGTCCTGCGGGTCCTGCGGGTCCGCCCGGAGCGACAGGGGCGACCGGTGCCACGGGTGCGCCGGGAGCGCCGGGCACGACCGGCGCGGCAGGCGCCACAGGACCCGTCGGCACGACAGGAGCCACGGGAGCCACGGGTCCGGCGGGACCCGCCGGACCCGCAGGCGCGACCGGACCCGCAGGCGCGACCGGACCCGCCGGACCCGCAGGCGCGACCGGACCCGCCGGACCCGCAGGCGCGACCGGACCCGCCGGACCCGCAGGCGCGACCGGACCCGCCGGACCCGCAGGCGCGACCGGACCCGCCGGACCCGCAGGCGCGACCGGACCCGCCGGACCCGCAGGCGCGACCGGACCCGCCGGACCCGCGGGCGCGACCGGACCCGCCGGACCCGCAGGCGCGACCGGACCCGCCGGACCTGCGGGCGCGACCGGACCTGCCGGGCCCACCGGTCCCGCCGGACCCGCAGGCACCACCGGTCTGACGGGTGCAACGGGAGCCGCCGGACCCGCAGGCGCTGCCGAACCAGCGGCGGCGGCGAGTGCCGTTTCCACATCGTTCCTGCTTCTCGACGAGTTCACCACGTCGGTACAGAACGACGGGACGACGTCTATCCGCGACCCGCGGACGACTCCGCTCTGGCATGACATTTCAACATTGCCCGGTTACCTTCCCAACGTGGTCGATGTCGCTTCGTCGGTTATCATGGACGGCGCTCTTCCGTACCTCTACGTCTCGATTCAGAACTCAACCGGCCAGGTCGCCCGGACACGGTGCCTCATCGGCCTCCCGATTCCGGTCGAAGGGGGCTTCTTCGCTCCTGGAGCGTCCCTTGGGCCTCCCGCGTACCCCGCGAACTGCGATGCCTTCGCGAACCGGACACCACCGCTCTGATTCCTTTCCGAGCAGGACCGGACAGACGAAGAATGCCGAGCCCGCCTCGTTGGCCGGGCGCGGCGTTCTTCGTGCCGGACCTCCGCGCAGACATGACCAAAGAGTCAGGCCGCGTCGGGCCCACCTGCGGACGGAGTGATCATCTGAGGGTCCGGCGTGTTCACCACGGTCGGCCGACCACACGGGAAACCGTCGCCCGCGTGGCGTATGGCTTATGCGCCGATGACCGGCGTCGGCTGATCTAAGGTGACAGTGCCCCATCACATGATCCACGGGTCATGCAGGGCGATCTCCCCCCTCATGCTGTGAAAGCCGAGGTCGAGGAGAAAAGACCCATGTCTCGCAGATACGCCGCCACCGCCGGATGCATCCTGGCGATCACCGCGCTCACCCTCGCCGCCGTACCAGCCGGCGCCGACCGCGGCCAGAGCGTCCCCGCCCAAGCCACCGCACCGATCGCCGCGAAGAGTTCAACCGCCGGACCACCGATCGCCGCGAAGCGCCCGGCCATCGACCCGCCGCCGGGCATGCTGGAGGCCCTCCAGCGCGACCTCGAACTG